>NZ_JAMOYX010000035.1:0-32018 GCF_023669465.1 Dorea sp. MB18-49 | reverse complement strand
AATTATCAAAAAATAATTTTTAAATTTATATTTCCCAACACGCAAAAAAACCTTGAATCATCCCATTTTCATAGGAAATTCAAGGTTTTTCATTGATTTACATGATAAAATTACGGTTCAAATTCTTATGCGAACTATAAGATTATGCGTTCATCTGAGCTGCAACTTCAGCTGCGAAGTCTTCGTTCTTCTTCTCAAGACCTTCACCTGTCTCGAAACGAACGAATCTCTTAACTGTCATGTTAGCTCCGTTCTCTTTTGCTACCTTCTCTACGTATTTAGCTACTGTAAGGTCGCTGTCCTGAACGTATACCTGGTCTAACAGACAGATCTCTTTCATCTCTTTGTTGAGACGTCCGATGATCATCTTCTCGATGATGTTATCTGGTTTGTTAGGATTCTCCTGTTTAGCCTGAGCAAGAAGAATCTCTTTTTCATGCTCTAAGAAAGAAGCATCTACTTCATCACGTGAAGTATATTTTGGAGACATAGCTGCAACCTGCATAGCTACGTTCTTCAGACAAGCTTTGATCTCGTCGTTAACAACATCTGTATCAGCCTCTACGAGAACACCGATACGTCCGCCGCCATGGATGTAATCTACTACACAGCCGTCTGTAACGATTTTCTCAAATCTTCTGATGCTCAGTTTTTCTCCGATTACAGAGATTTTTTCATTTAATGCATCCTGAACTGTCTTAGAAGCATCTTCGTTCCAAGCCTCAGCCATGAATCCTTCCATATCTGTTGATTCAGAAGCGATTGCCTGATTAACAACAGCTTTAACGAATCCCTGGAATTCAGCATTCTTAGCAACGAAGTCTGTCTCTGAGTTAACTTCTACGATAGCTGCTGTCTTGTCTTCTTTAACATCAGCCATAACAATACCTTCTGCTGCGATACGTCCGGCTTTTTTAACAGCCTTAGCTTCTCCGTTCTTTCTTAAGAACTCGATAGCTGCATCCATATCACCATCTGTTTCATTAAGAGCTTTCTTGCAGTCCATCATTCCTGCACCAGTCATCTCTCTTAATTCTTTTACCATCTTAGCTGTAACTGCCATGATCTTATCCTCCAATTATGTTTTTTAAGAATCTTATTCTTCTACTGCTGCTTCTTCAGCTTCTTCAACATACTCTTCTTCGCCTGCAACACCCTGGTTAGCTTCTACTACAGCGTCAGCCATCTTAGAAACGATCAGTTTTACAGCACGGATAGCATCGTCGTTTCCAGGAATTACATAATCAAGTTCTTCTGGATCACAGTTAGTATCAGCGATACCGATAAGTGGAATTCCAAGTGTGTGTGCTTCCTGAACACAGATTCTTTCCTTTTTAGGATCTACTACGAAAATAGCGTCTGGAAGTGTCTTCATGTCTTTGATTCCGCCAAGGTTCTTCTCAAGTTTATCCCATTCTTTCTTTAACTGGATAACTTCTTTCTTAGGCAGTACATCAAATGTTCCGTCTTCTGACATTCTCTCGATGTTTTTCAGACGAGCGATTCTGCTCTTGATTGTCTTGAAGTTTGTAAGCATTCCTCCAAGCCATCTTTCATTTACATAGTACATTCCGCAACGTTCAGCTTCTACTTTGATAGCATCCTGAGCCTGTTTCTTAGTACCTACAAAAAGGATTGATCCGCCTTCTGCAGCGATATCAGCTACTGCCTGGTAAGCTTCATCTACTTTACCTACAGATTTCTGAAGGTCGATGATGTAGATACCATTTCTCTCTGTGTAGATATAAGGAGCCATCTTAGGGTTCCATCTTCTTGTCTGATGTCCAAAGTGAACACCTGCTTCTAAAAGTTGCTTCATTGAAATAACGCTCATGTTTCTTTCCTCCATTGGTTTTTTACTTCCGCATATGTTGTTATACGTCCCCGAAACCGTCCTGTTACCAGGCTTTGGCACCATCGGGACAAGCCTATGCGTGATTTTTTGCGACTTTTTAATATTACCATAAAGGTTGTCTGTTTGCAAGGATTTTCCTTTTATTTTTCTGCAAACTTTAGCATAAAAAATAAAAAACCGAAACCAGTTACCTGATTCCGGTTTTTATTTTATTTACTTTTCATTATCTACGCACATAAATCATACCAGACTGTACCGGTCCGACTTTTACAACATCTCCTGTGTGCGGAGCATGAATCATCTGACCATTTCCGATATAAATACCACAATGTGTTGCTGTTGTTACAACATCACCAGGCTGTGGGTTGCTTACCCTTGTCCATCCCATAAATGTAAGAGTTGTACCAAGACGTGTATAGCTTCCTGTCAGACAGTAGCTTACGAATCCTGAACAGTCAAAACTGCTCGGTCCGTATGCACCCCATACATAAGGTTTTCCAAGCTGGCTGTATGCTCTGCTTACGATCGTGCCACCATTTGCATTCGATCCGCTTGTTGTATTGCTGCTTGTATTATTACCTGATGGTCTCGTTGTATTACTTGTGTTATTTTTGTTGCTCGTTGTATTGTTGCTTGTTGTAGAATTATGTCTGTTAGATGAAGTACTGTTATTAGCTGCAGATGCCTGCTGCTTCTTTGCAGCCTCTTTTGCAGCCTTTTCTGCTGCTTCTTTTGCCGCTCTCTCCGCTGCTTCCTTTGCTGCCGCTTCTGCTGCTGCCTGAATCTCTGAATCAAGATTTGCAACTTCTGCTGATTTGGAAGTAATGAGGTTATTCAGGTTATCACCCTGCTTCTCATATTCAGCCTGCTTGCTTTCCAGTTCTTTCTGATCTTTTTCAAGACTGTCCTTCAAATCTGAAATCTGCTGCTTTGTCTCTACATATTCCTGTAACTGTTTTCTGTCATAACTATGTACATTCTGAACATACTCTGCTTTGCTCAAGAGATCTGTAAAATCATCCGATGTGACCAATGTTTCAAACGCTGAATCATTACCGGCTTCGTACATATATTTAATACGCTTCTTCATTGCTGCATACTGTTCTTTTTCTTTCTTCTGCGCAACTACCAGATCACTCTGTGCTTTTGTAATATCCTCACCTGTCTGGATCAATTCACTTTCCAGTGTATTAACCTTTCCCATCAATGTTGTAAGCTGTGACTGTAACGAACTGACTTCATTCTGTTTTGATGCTTTTTCCTTCTTCAAATCATCGACAGACGGTGCTGCCAGAACCGGTGTTACAATCATTGAACTTGTCACCACTGCTGTGATCAATCTGATTCCGTGTTTATTCATACTCACTCTTCTTTCTTATTTGTTTTAATTATTTTCCCCTCGTCATGAGAACAATCTCTCACATCTGTTCCCTATTATAGCGCACACAAATACAAATTGCAACATTTTTTAATATTTTTGTAACATTTAGCAGGCCGGAACATATGATTCCGGCCTGTTTCTTCTTATTATAAATTGTACTCGCAGATTATTCAAGAATTTTTCATCTTTATCTTATTTTCCAGTTCTGTTCAGACACATAATCGTTTACTGCACATACATATTCGTATATCCCATCAGACTGATATCCACTTCTCTTGCCGCTTCACGGCCCTCACGGATTGCCCATACAACCAGCGATTGTCCTCTGTGCATATCTCCTGCCGTAAATACATTTTTCACATTCGTGTCATATTTTCCCGGCGCGGTTTTCACATTCGTACGTTCATTTACTTCCACACCAAATGCTTTCGTGACATAGTCCTGACTTCCACGGAATCCGGCTGCGATTAATACAAGATCTACATCTACTGTATATTCACTTCCGGCTACTTCCGTCATCATCATACGTCCTGTCTTTTCATTTTTCTTAGGCTCTAATTTTACCAGAACTGCCTTGCAGACTTTTCCATTTTTGTCTTTTTTGAATTCTTTTACTGTTGTCTGGTAGACTCTCGGGTCATGTCCGAAGACAGCGGCAGCTTCCTGCTGTCCGTAGTCCGTCTTGCAGACTCTCGGCCATTCCGGCCAAGGGTTCATCTCGGTACGTTCATCCGGAGCTTTCGGCATCATCTCAAGCTGCAGCACACTCTTGGCTCCGTGTCTCATGGATGTTCCCACGCAGTCATTTCCGGTGTCTCCGCCACCGATGACCATAACATTTTTCCCTTTTGCGGAAATGTATGTACCGTCTTTCAGGTTTAGATCATAGGTTCCGTCTGCATTCTGTTTTGCATTTTTCCAGAGTGCTTTTGTGGTTGATTTCAGGAAATCCACTGCAAAATAGATTCCTTCGGCTTCTCTTCCCGGAACTTTTATATCTCTTGGGTTGGATGCACCGCAGCAAAGAACCACACGATCAAATTCTTTTAATAATGTAGCCGCTTTCTTATCTTTTCCGATATTACATCCGATCACGAACCGGATTCCTTCTTCTTCCATAATCGCAATCTTCCGGTCAATGAACTGCTTTTCCAGTTTCATATTCGGGATGCCGTAACGGAGAAGTCCACCGATCTTATCCTCTCTTTCAAAGACCGTCACACTATGACCTCTTCTGTTCAGCATATCGGCCGCCGCAAGTCCGGATGGCCCCGATCCTACAATCGCTACCTTCTTTCCGGTTCTTACTTTCACCGGTTTTGCCGTTGCGTAACCTTTTTTATATGCATTTTCAATAATGCTGTATTCATTCGCCTTACTTGAAACTGCCTCTCCGTTCAGTCCACATGTACATGCCGCCTCACAAAGTGCCGGGCAGACTCTGGATGTAAATTCCGGAAAGTTATTCGTCTTTTTCAGTCTGTAATATGCCTCTTCCCAGTTCTCGTGAAAGATCAGATCATTCCACTCCGGTACCAGGTTATGAAGCGGGCAGCCACTTGCCATTCCCATCAGCATCTGACCGGACTGGCAGAACGGTACGCCGCACGCCATACATCTGGCTCCCTGCAGTTCCTGTTCTTCTTTTGACAGAGGTGTATGAAACTCTTTAAAATGCTTAATTCGTTCTTTTGGATCTTCAGCCGGCTTATCCTGTCTGTCATAATCCATAAATCCTGTTGCTTTTCCCACTGTTCTTCCCCCCCTATCTTCCTTCTTTGATCGCATAAAATGCTTCTGTCTTTGCCTGTTCACTGCTCATGCCCTGTTCTTCCATCTGAAGAATCGTTGTCAGCATCCGCTCATAATCGATTGGAATGATCTTCTTGAATTTTGGAAGGTATTCTGTAAAGTTATCCAGGATCTTCTTACCAAGTTCGGAATTGGTATTGGCAACATGTTCTTCGATCATGCTCTTTAATTCTCCGACATCCATCTTGGTTGTCACATGTTCGATATGGACCATCTCTTTATTGACTCTTGTATAGAGATCATTTTCCATATCCAGTACATAAGCGACACCGCCGCTCATGCCGGCTGCGAAGTTTTTACCTGTTCCACCAAGAACAGCTACACGCCCGCCTGTCATATATTCACATCCGTGATCTCCGACACCTTCCACAACAGCTGTTGCGCCGGAGTTACGCACTGCAAATCGTTCTCCTGCCACACCGTTGATGAATACCTTACCACTTGTCGCACCGTAGAGTGCAACGTTACCGATGATGATATTCTCTTCGGCTTTATAACGGATTCCTTTCGGCGGATATACGACAAGTTTACCACCTGACAATCCTTTACCGAAGTAGTCATTACTGTCACCTGTGAGTTCCAGTGTCAGTCCCTTTGGAATGAATGCACCAAATGACTGTCCGCCGGCACCTTTACAATGTACTACATAACTGTCTTCATCCAGACCTTCCGGATATCTTCTTGTAATCTCTGAACCAAAGATCGTTCCAAATGTACGGTTTGTATTTGTTACATCTATTTCAATGCTTCTCTTCTGTTTCTTTTCTACAGCAGGAAGAAGTTCTTTTACCAGAACTTTTTCATCCAGTGTCTTTTCAAGTTCAAAGTCAAAGACTTTCTTCGGATTGAAGGTCATCGGTGTCTTTGTGCCTTCATAAGGATTATCCAGAATCTGCTCCAGATTCAGTGTGGATGCACGTTCTGATGTTGGCACATCCTTCACCTTCAGAAGATCTGTTCTTCCTACCAGTTCATCCAGTGTACGGACACCGAATTTTGCCATATATTCACGAAGTTCCTGTGCGATAAAGCGCATGAAGTTCACAACATATTCCGGTTTTCCGCGGAAACGCTTTCTAAGTTCTGGATTCTGTGTTGCAACTCCGACCGGGCAGGTATCCAGATTACATACACGCATCATTACACATCCCATTGTTACCAGCGGTGCGGTAGCAAATCCGAATTCTTCTGCTCCAAGGATGGCTGCGATCGCCACGTCACGGCCGCTCATCAGCTTACCGTCTGTCTCGATGCGGACTCTTTCTCTCAAACCATTCTGGATCAGCGTCTGATGTGTCTCGGCAAGTCCAAGCTCCCATGGAAGTCCGGCATTGTGGATCGAACTTCTTGGTGCCGCACCGGTTCCTCCGTCATATCCGGAGATCAGTATCAGTCCGGCTCCTGCTTTGGCAACACCGGCTGCTACAGTACCAACGCCGGCTTCTGATACCAGTTTCACCGTAATCCTTGCATCTTTATTCGCATTCTTACAGTCATAAATGAGCTGTGCAAGGTCCTCGATGGAATAGATATCATGATGTGGCGGTGGCGAGATCAGACTGACTCCCGGTGTAGAATGACGGGTCTTGGCAATCCATGGATATACCTTTCCTCCCGGCAGATGTCCGCCTTCTCCTGGTTTTGCTCCCTGTGCCATCTTGATCTGGATCTCCTGTGCACTTACCAGATATCTGGAAGTTACACCGAATCGTCCGGAAGCGACCTGCTTGATTGCGGAACAGCGGTTGGTATCTAATCGTTCAATTTCTTCTCCACCTTCACCACTGTTGGATTTACCATGTAACTGGTTCATCGCGATTGCCAGTGTCTCATGTGCTTCTTTGGAAATAGAACCGTAAGACATGGCCCCTGTCTTGAAGCGTTTTACGATCTCATCTACGCTTTCTACTTCTTCAATCGGAATGCCTTTCTTCGGATAATTGAATTCCAGCTGTCCACGTATATTAATATGTTCTCCCTCTGCATTAACCATATCCGTATACTGTTTGAACATATCATAATCACCACGTCTTGTAGATTCCTGAAGCATATGGATCGTCTGTGGATTATAGAGATGTCTCTCTCCACCACTCTTTAACTTATGCTGTCCGACGCTGTTCAGTGTCATATCAACTTCCAGTCCAAGCGGGTCAAATGCCTGAGAATGGCGTGCAATATAATCCGCCGCAATTTCTTCGATTCCGATGCCGCCGATACGACTGACCGTGTCCGTAAAATACTTGTCAATAAATTCCTGTTTCAGTCCGATTGCCTCAAAAATCTTAGCTCCCTGATAAGACTGGATTGTAGAAATACCCATCTTGGATGCAATCTTTATAATTCCTCCCAGCACTGCATTGTTATAATCATCAACTGCCGCATAATAGTCTTTCTGAAGCATATCGGTATCAATAAGCTGTTTGATGGATTCATGTGCAAGATACGGGTTGATCGCACATGCACCATAACCGATCAGTGTCGCAAAATGATGTACTTCTCTTGGTTCTCCCGTCTCCAGAACAATCCCCACAGACGTACGTTTCTTCGTACGTACCAGATGCTGCTGCAATCCGGAAAGTACCAGAAGTGACGGCATTGCCACATGATATTCATCCACTCCTCTATCTGAAAGGATCAGGATGTTAGCCCCTTCGCGGATAGCTCTGTCAACTTCGATGAACAGATAATCAATTGCTTTTTCAAGGCTTGAATTCTTATAATAGATTGTCGGGATCTCTGCAACCTTGAATCCGTCTTCTTTCATATTTTTAATCTTCAGAAGGTCTGTCTCTGTAAGGATCGGGTTGTTGACCTTCAACATCTTACAGTTCTCTGCTTTTTCTTCCAAAAGGTTACCATCTTCGCCAATATAAACCGTTGTGGATGTAACGACCTTCTCACGGATGGCATCGATCGGAGGGTTGGTTACCTGTGCAAAACGCTGTTTGAAATATCCGAACAGATTCTGATGCATATCTGATAATACCGCAAGCGGTGCATCGATACCCATAGCAGCCGTTCCTTCCGCACCATTCTTCGCCATATTCAGGATGGATGTCTTTACTTCTTCATAAGAATATCCAAATGCTTTCTGAAGTCTTCTGCATTCTTCTGCCGTATAAGAAGGAACTTTCTGATTCGGGATCTTCAGATCTTTTAACTCGATCAGATTGTTGTCCAGCCATTCACCATATGGCTGTCTGCTTGCGTAAGTCTCTTTCAGTTCTTCGTCATCAATGACTTTTCCTTTTTTGATATCAACCAGAAGCATCTTGCCAGGATGCAATCTTTCTTTTACTACAATTTTCTCCGGTGGAATATCTAAAACACCAACCTCTGAGGAAAGGATCAGTGTATCGTCATCCGTAATATAATATCTGGATGGGCGCAGCCCGTTTCTGTCAAGTACGGCTCCCATGCAGTCACCGTCACTGAACAGAATGGACGCAGGTCCGTCCCATGGTTCCATCATGGTTGCATAATACTGATAGAAATCTTTCTTTTTCTGGGAAAGGTTTCTGTTGTTCGCCCATGGTTCCGGAATTGCGATCATTACTGCAAGCGGAAGATCCATGCCACTCATAACCATGAACTCAATTGCATTGTCAAGCATTGCTGAATCGGAACCGCTGGTATTAACTGCCGGAAGTACTTCGTGAAGTTTTCCTTTCATACACTCAGATTCCATATTCTCTTCTCTGGCACGCATCTTGTCCGTGTTGCCACGGATGGTATTGATCTCACCGTTATGTACGATGAAACGGTTCGGATGTGCTCTCTCCCAGCTTGGATTCGTGTTCGTACTGAATCTGGAATGAACCAGTGCGATCGCAGAGTCATAATCAGGATCCTGCAGATCCGGGAAGAACAGACGAAGCTGATCTACCAGGAACATTCCTTTATAAGCGATAGTACGGCTGGAAAGGGATGCCACATATGTATCATCTGCACTCTGCTCAAATACACGTCTTACAATGTAAAGCTTACGGTCAAAATCAATACCCTGTTCTACTTTCTTTGGCCTTTCAATAAATCCCTGCATAATGCACGGCATACATTCAACTGCTCTGCTTCCAAGTACATCTGCCTTTACCGGAACTTCTCTCCATCCAAGGAAATTCATTCCTTCGTTTTTGACGATGACTTCAAAAATCTTCTTTGCCTGATTCCTTTTTAATTCGTCCTGCGGGAAGAAGAACATTCCCACTCCATAATCTCTTTCAGAACCTAAAAAGATGCCGAGAGGTTTACAGACTTTAGAGAAGAATCTGTGAGAAACTTGTAATAAGATTCCAACTCCATCACCTGTCTTACCTTCGGCATCCTTGCCAGCTCTATGTTCAAGATTTTCAACGATTTTCAATGCGTTTGCCACTGTATCGTGACTTTTCTGTCCTTTGATATTAACGATCGCACCGATTCCACAGTTATCATGTTCGAATTCGGAACGATACAGTCCATGATGCTGGACTACATTTCCTTCTTTCATACACCTGTTCCTTTCTTTTGTTTTTTCCTACTATATCACAAGGTTTTACTATTGTAAAGAGGAAAATTACCCTAAATTATCAGATTATTAGTCTTCTTTATGTTTTTGTACAAAAAATCTGACAATTTACATTGTCAGATTTTCATTTTCAGTCTTTAGCTCCGGTTTTTCTTCAATCCGCTGGATCAGAACAAACATTGTTGATGCGATCATTGCACATACAACCGTAATCACACCGATCCGCATGTTATCTTTCAACATCCAGTTATAGAGTCCGTATCTGGTAGCCAGTACAGACAACAGGTTCATCGCCATATGTGCTGCTGCCGGTGCCTTCAGCGAACCGTATTTTTCATATACATATGCCAACATCAGTCCCAGTAAAAATCCATAAAGCATCTGTACCAGATTCACATGTAATACACCAAATACAACTGATGAATAAACCATCGCATATACAAACGAACTTTCCTTTTCCATTCTTCTGAAGAACAGTCCTCTGAATACGTATTCTTCACAAATCGGAACCAGTACTGCCAGACATAAGATCTGTATAGCAAGCGGCGCCGAATACATGGCATTCATCGTTGTCTTGTAGCTTGCATCTACCGCAGACAGATTCCCGATGATGATCAGGTTATTCAGTCCCAGGCTCATGGCAAGTGCCATAATAAGCGCCGCCGGATATTTCCACAAAGGTGCTTTTTTATCCGGTATGATACCTGCTTTTTTCTCTTTCTTTCTGTCACCGTGATACAAAATTGCCATCACAGGAATCGTAACAAGCGCTGACAGACCTTCCACCCATGTTGTATAATCAATATATTTATTCAACATCTTCTCATAAAAGCCCATCAGCTTATTCTGATCAGACATCAATGCTTCTAATGCCGCCTGCGTCTGATAATGCGTCTTCATATATGCCACCATCATGGCCGCCATGACTACCATGCCTACACCGATTCCAATTCCCCATTTGATCAGGAGTGGACCCCACATCTTCCAGAAACGCTTTCCCGGTGTCTCAATTGGCTTTCGCTTTTTGTCCTGCTCCTGGTGATAATGGTATCCTGGCTGGTCGTGTCCGTTCTGCCATTCTTCCATAATTATCCTCACTTTCATCTGTTGCTTCGTATCATATACTGTTCTATTCTACTTCTGCGTGAGGAAACATGCAATAAAAAAACTATAAACTTTTTACAATTTAATCTTAACTACATCAACATCCAGATTCCATAAGAATTTATCCAGATCCTTAAAGGATATGAATACTGTTGCTGTATTTTCCAGTGGATGAATTCCCATACTTTTACATCTGCTTAAGTTTTTATCGATAAAGAATTCCACCGCATGTTCCGTATCGTTCATCAGGGCAAAAGGTGTAACGCTTCCCTGTTTTACACCAAGATATTTTTCCAGACGTTCTTCGGAAGCAAAGCTTAATGTTCCTGCCCCAAGCTGTCTTCCCAGTGCCTTCAGATCTACCTTTGTCTTCTCATCAGCTGTGATCAGGAAATGTCTCTTTCCCTTTGAATCTCTTAAGAATAAGTTCTTACACAATGTTCCTTTTTCCGGGAGTCCCAGCCGGTCCATATCCTCCATTGTATGCACGGGCTCGTGTTCTACCACCTCGTACTTAATTCCCATCTTGTTTAACGCATCATATACTCGCTGTTTCTGGTCTTCCATGCTGTTACTCCTTTCTAATTCGAATAGTGTACTACAATATTGGCAGTCACCATTCCCTTTCCAGTATTTTTATACACATAATCATCAAAAGCATTATACGAAGCCGCATCTCCGGCTTTCAGCACATATTCATGATCTTTAAAGATCAGTGTCAATTCTCCGGAATACACGGTAATGAATTCTCTCGTACCATTCATCTGGCGGTTCGCCTGCATCATGCCTCCCTCGTCAAATTCCAGGTCAAATATCTCAAAATCCTGTCCTTCCCGGAAGCTGAAAATCGGATAAAGACGATATCTTCCATCATCACCCGCCAAAGGATCTACTTCTTTCTTGCCAGTTCCGAAAAACGGCTGCGGTTTATCTGCGGTAAATGCCGTTACCGGTACTTTCAATCCCAGTGCCAGCTTATACACCGTCGATATCGTAGGATTCACTTCTCCCCTTTCCAGCTGACTTAACATACTTTTGCTGATTGTGGTAAGGGATGACACCTGTTCCAGACTCAGTCCTTTTCCTTTTCGGATATCTTTCAGATTCTCTGCGATCAATTCATTCAAACGATCCAATTCATGTCCCTCCCTTTTGCAAAATTCCTGTATATAGAATTTTTATCTATTATATTGCATATTTTTTTTAAAGTAAAGAGACTGCAGAACTTTATTCCTGATTTTGTCTGCAATCTCTTTTATTTCAGCATCTATTTACTTTAAGTCAATATAATTGTGACTTAAAAGTTCTTCTACAACTGCTTCATAGCGATCCAGTTTCTCTGCTTTCCGGATCTTTTTCAGCTGTTTTTCCTTATCCGGGAACAATGTCCCAAGATAACACCAGAGTTCTTTCATCTTGAACAGCACATTCTTATCCCCACAACTTACCTCCTGGTAATCCTGATAGATCTGATCATGGAACGCTCTTAATTTCTTCGCATCGATCTTTTTTTCTCCGGATTCCATGATTTCAATCAGTTCCGGATTTTTCAAAATTCCGCGCCCCAGCATGATACAGGAGGCCTCTGGAAAACGCTTCTTTAATTTTTCCATATCCTCTGTTGTAAAAATATCACCGTTATAACACAACGTGTGCTTACATTCCTTCACTGCATCCGCAAATGCATCCAGATCCGGATGTCCTTTATAAAACTGCTGCTGTACTCTCGGATGTACGATCAGCTCTTCCAACGGATACTGGTTATAAATCCTCAAAAGTTCTCCCCACTCATCTGCATCAAATTTTCCGATTCTTGTCTTTATGGATATCTTCACATCTGCTTTTGCATAAATCTCATCCAGAAACCGGTTCAGTTCTTCTGTGTGGATCAGAAATCCTGAGCCGCGTCCTTTCGATACTACCGTCTTGGACGGACAGCCAAGATTCAGGTTCACCTCATCATATCCATACCCTTTTAACTTTTCTACCGTATCCAGAAATCCCTTTGCGTCATTTGTCAGGATCTGCGGAACCAGGTTCGTCCCCGGATTGTGTGCCGGCAGAATATCATTCTTCTCTCTCGTATTAAAATCCTTTTTGGTATGCGGAACCAGAAAAGGAGTGAAATATTTCTCCATCGGACGGTAATGTGTATGATATGCTCTCCTGTATATATAAGTTGTAATTCCTTCTAATGGCGCAAGATAATACTTCACCTTTGTATCCTCCTGATCATTATCATTTTATTGTTCTGTCCGCGGCGGCCCGCTCAATTTCACAGACCGTCAGCCTGTAGTCTTTTACCCGGAACTTAATCTCATACCCGGCATACTCCATTCCATATACTCTGTCCGGATCATTCTGATAAGACGGTCTCGGATCTTCTGCGAGGATCTCCCGCACGCATCCCTGCTGTTCATTTGGAAGTTTTAACAGAAGTTTCTCCGGTATCTCTACCTCCAGTGCATAACCCTTCACCCGGTCGGCGAATCCGCCTCTGGCATCCGGCATACAGTCCACATACGGCAGATATGGCTTGATATCCAGTATCGGCGTTCCATCCATCAAATCTGCTCCTTCGACTTCAACAACCATACCTTTTTCCGGACGTTTCTCGATCCCAAGCAGCCTGACACAGGACAATCCGATCGGATTCGGCCGGAACGGCGACCTGGTTGCGAATACACCGCACCGCTTATTCCCGCCAAGTCTCGGCGGACGTACCGTCGGACTCCAGTTCTCCCTGACCACCTCTGAAAATTCCCAGATCAGCCACAGATGCGAATATTCTTCCAGTCCTTTTAGTGCCTCTTCTTTGCGGTATTCTGGCTCGAATACAATTGTTCCTTTTGTACTTACAAGTCCCGACTGCCTTGGAATTCCAAATTTCGTTGGAAAGTCGGTATGGATTCTTGCTATATATTCTAACTTTTTCAACTGCTCCGCTCCTTATTCCTCACCCAGATATTCTTTCAATCTGGCAATCTCTTCTTTGTGCCCGGCATCATCAAGCGGCGTCTCCAGATAGAATGGCAGATCTTTAAGCTTCGGATGGCGCAGCACATTCAGAAGTGCCTCCAGCCCAATCTCACCTTCTCCGATCACTGCATGCCGGTCTTTCCTGGAACCGAAAGGCATCAGACTATCATTCAGATGAATCGTTCTTAATAATTCAAGTCCCAATATCCGGTCAAATTCATCCAGTACCCCGTCCAGATCATGGACAATATCATATCCCGCCGCGAACACGTGACAAGTATCCAGGCAGATTCCAATCCGCTCCGGGTGCTGTACGCCGTCTCGGATCTGCTTTAACTGTTCAAAACGGTATCCGATCTCTGTCCCTTTTCCACTCATTGTTTCCAACAGAACCTTAATATTCTCCGTTCCTGTAATCGCCTGATCAAGTCCACGGATAATATTGGTAATCCCGGCTTCTTCTCCGATCCCGGTATGACTGCCCGGATGGAATACCAGGTTTTCAATCTTCAGTTCGTCCATACGTCTGATATCTTCCCGGATCACCGTACAGGCAAATTCATATGTCTTTTCCGTCGCACTCGCCAGATTCATCGTATACGGCGCATGTGCAAGAACCGGACCGAATGCATGGCTTTTACGGATCTGCTGGAATTTCTCTACTTCTTCTTGTGCATAAGTTTTATAACTGGATCCACGCGGGTTTCTGCTGAATATCTGCATCGTATTGGCATTCATCTTTACTACATTTTCCGCAGTCTTCGCAATTCCTCCCGCAATGGACATATGTGTCCCGATTGTATACATTATTTTCCTCCAAAAATAGGCGTCAGAGAACCAGCATACGCCAGTCCGCTAACGCTCATTATATCATGATTTTTATTTCAGCAAAAGAATCTCTTTTTCCGGCAGTTTCAGATAATCCGGAATGCCCTTTTCTGTAAGTTCGTCCCATAGATTTTTCTGTACATACCAGCAGATATCATCACTTTCTTCTGTCTCACCTTTTAAGAAATATTTCCATTCAAATGGAAATTCTGCCTTTCCTTTTTCTTTAACCGGAATGCAGTTATCTTCTCTTTCGCCCCACACCGGGATGAATTCGTGTGCACGAAGCCCGATATGTGTAATCTCTGCATCGATCTCCTGTTCCAGATGAAGCCTTGTGCCCCAGTCCGGGATCTCGATACTGTGTTCATCCAACCTTTTTACCCGAACAATGTTCTTACATCCGGTAAGCCTTGCTGCTTCCACCTGTTCTGGGCAGTCAAAGATTGCCTTTGTGTCACCGTAACAGATCTGTTTCCCGTCATCAATGACCAGAAGTTCCTCGCTGAACCGGTAGATCTCATCCCTGCTGTGGGACACCAGGATCACCGTTCCGTCATAATCGCTTAAGAGTTCCATCATCTCCTGCTGCAGACGGTCTTTTAAGAAGACATCCAGTGCCGAAAATGGTTCATCGAGAAGAATAACGGATGGTTCGTATGCCATGATCCTCGCCAGCGCAACTCTCTGCTGCTGCCCGCCGGAAAGCTCTCTCGGAAGTCTTTTTTCCAGTCCCTCCAGGCGGAAATGACGGATCATCTTCTGTACCTGTTCCTGCTTCTTCTTTTTGTTACCGGCAAGTCCGGCTCCGACATTCTGCTCCACGGTCATCGTTGGGAACAATGCATAGTTCTGGAACATATATCCGACATTTCTCTTCTGTGGTTTTAAGCAGATCCTGGAATCAGAATCATACAGGACATGATCGCCAATCTGGATATGCCCCTGGTCTGGGTGCTCAATTCCCGCAATGCTTTTCAGAGTCAGACTCTTTCCGCTTCCGGAAGCACCGAGGATTCCGATTCTTTTCTTCGTGGATTTCCAGTGTACATCCAGCTCGTACTCTCCAAGTTTTTTATGTATCTTTACTTCCATCGCCATCTGTCGTTCCTCCTACCATCTCCGGATATTCTTCGTATTCTGACCGGTCACCAGATTCATAAGGACAATCAGCACGAATGCAACCAGCATAATGATCACAACCCAGATGCCCGCCGTCAGATAATTGCCGTCCTGGATAACCATTGCGATCCTCTGGGAAATGGTTCCCGTCTTTCCCGGAATATTGCCCGCAAGCATGGATGTTGCACCATATTCTCCAAGCGCTCTTGCAAATGTCAGGATCGTACCCGCTACCAGTCCCGGTCCTGCGGATGGGACTGCAACCTTCCAGAAGATCTTATATTCCGGCATACCAAGTGTTCTTGCCGCATGGATCAGATTCACATCGATCTGTTCGAATGCCGCTCTTGCATTTCTGTACATCAGCGGAAATGCGATCACGGTCGCTGCTATGATACAGCCAGCCCAGGTCTGTACAACTTTGATGCCAAATTGTTCGTACAGCAGGATACCAAACGGACGTCTTCTGCTGAACAGAAGAAGCAGGAAGAATCCTGCTGCCGTCGGCGGCAGTACCATCGGCAGTGTCAGGATCCCATCTGCAATTGCTTTCACTTTCGGTCCTGCCTTGATTACTCTTCTTGCGGCAAACAGGCCAAGAAAGAATGAGAATATCGTTGCAACAATTCCCGTCTTTAACGACACATATAGTGGACTGTAATCCAGTCCTTTCAGTATTTCTACCACTGCATCCATGTAACTTCCTCCTGTTTCATCTATTACATACTTCGAAAAACCGAAAACATGCAGCCACAACTGCCTGCATATTTTCTTTCATACTATGAAGCTTCTTATCTTTCTACGTCTGTGTCGAAATAGTATGCATCGAAGACTTTCTTAATCTTGTCAGATAATACGAATTTGTAGAAGTCTTTTGCGGCTGCAGTCTGTGTCTTATCTGCTTCGTCATTCTGTACCTGACAGATTGGGTAGATAACATCGCCTGTCAGATCATAGCTTACAACCTGGAGGATATTCAGTTTGTCTTCGTATCCATAAGTATCTGAATAGTATGTTGTTCCAACTTCACAGGATCCTTCTGCTACTGCTGTAAGTACTTTACTTACGTTATCTTCCTCACTAATCTCCACTCCACCAAGTTCCTGTGATACTTGATCTGTTGTAATGGCATCTACTTCACCGTCAGCCTTTAATGTTCCAAGATTTACCAGTGCCTGTCTTGTATATTTTCCAACCGGAACACTTCCGCCTGCAAGTGCGATACTCTTGGCATCTTTTAAGTTCTCAAGACCTGTTACCTTTGTGCCGCTGTCTTTTAAGGAGATAACTACCACCTGGTTATTCAGGACATTTGCTCTTGTGCCGTCTACTACCAATCCGTCTGCTTCAAGCTGATCCATCTGCTTCTGTGCTGCAGAGAAGAACAGGTCACACTCATATCCCTCTTCGATCTGTGTCAGCAGTGTTCCGGAGCTGTCTGCATTAAATGTGATCTTCACTTCCGGATGATCTTCGTTGTACTCTTTTGCAAGCTCTGTCATAACCGTGTTCAGGCTTGCTGCGATGAATACCTGGATCTCTGTTTCTTTCTTGCTGCTCTTTTTGCTGTCATCTGTCTTCTTTTCTTCTGTCTTTTTATTTTCTCCGCATGCTGCCAGTGAAACTAGCATCACTCCTGCCAGGAGGACAGATGCGATCCTTTTTGCCATCTGGTTCTTCATAATACGTTTCTCCTTTTCTCTTGTCTGATAAATTTACCAGTTACTGTATCTGTAATAGGATTATTTTCTGCCACATTCCTGTACATTTCCTCTCAGGACATCCAGTCCATGAGGAAGTTTCGGAAGAATATACTCCAGTGCTTCCGTCACTGCTTTCGGGCTCCCCGGGAGATTGATAATGAGTGTCTTCTTCCGCAGTCCCGACACTGCCCGGCTGAACATTGCACGGTCTGTGATCGTCATCGAATAATTACGGATTGCATCTGCAATTCCGTTTGCCATCCGGTCGCAGACAGCGTTCGTGGCCTCCGGCGTCATGTCTCTTGGGGCAAATCCTGTCCCGCCTGTTGTCAGGATCAGGTCAACCTGTCTCTGATCCGCCAGACGGATCAGCTGTTTCTTTAATCCTTCTTCACCATCCGGCAGAAGAATGGTCTCTTTTATGTCAAATCTGATATGATCTTTTTCTTCACTGTCTTTTAATATCTTTTCTATTGCCGGACCGCTTAGGTCATCTCGTTCTCCGGCAAATGCTTTGTCACTCAGCGTGATCACGGCTACACTGTATGGGCGGTCTTCCTGCGGCATTACGACTTCCACACAGTCACCCACACGGATCATTCCACCTGTCAGTACTTCTGCGAAAATGCCTTCTCTTGGCATAATACAGTCTCCCATCCGCTGATAGATCGCACAGTGGCTGTGGCATTCCTTTCCAATCTGTGTGACTTTCAGCCTGACTGCATCTCCGATCCGTATTTCGGAATCAACCGGAACATTTCTTAAATCAAATCCCTCTACGATCAGATTTTCTCCAAATGCCCCAAAATCTACATCCGCTCCCTTTTCCCGGAATGCTTCAATCTTCTCCAGTGCAAGAAGACTAATCTGTCTGTGCCATTTTCCGCCATGTGCATCTTCTTCAATGCCCCAGTCCGGCACGATCTTTGCCGTTTCTACCGGATACTTGGCAGTTCCTCTTCTGGGACTGATACAGATTCCTCTGATCATGCCTTTCTTCTGATTCATCCTGTCTTTTATCCTCCAATCTGTGCCATCTGATGTGCTTCCGTAATCGCTCCCGGCTCTTCAAAGCAATGCGCTGCCGGTTTCTGTTCAATGGCTCGTTTTATCTGTTTTTTTATCTCTTCCTCTGTTCCATTCCGCAGTAAATCTTTCAATGGATAGGTATCCCCATAACACAGACACGGCTTCAGGTCTCCGGTCGAAGTCAGCCGGATGCGGTTGCAGTTCTTACAGAACTTACCGTGCATCGCACTGATAAATCCGATACCGCCGGTGAATCCTGGAATCTGATAATATACCGCAGGTCCATTGCCGTGTATCTTACTGTCCTTTCGGATATCTGGATATACCTTCCGTATCTCATCCAGAAGTTCCAGATTCGACACACCTGTATTCTCCTTTCCATAACCGATCGGCATGAGTTCTATAAATCTTACATCAACCGGCAGGCTTTCAGCCAGTGTGATCAATGCCTTCCATTCCGTTTTGTCACCGTCAGACTGCAACACCGTATTCACCTTTGTCCGTATCCCACTTTCTGCGGCGGCCGCTACTGCCTGCCGTACCGTTTCACAGGCGTCGGTTCCGGTAATCTCTTGATATTTTTCACGATCAAGCGTATCCAGACTGATATTGATCCCGGCCAGTCCGGCCTTCTTTAACGCTTCCAGATTGTCTTGTAACAGAACGCCATTCGTCGTCATCGTGACCTGTGTGATTCCCGAAATATTTTTTATCATTCCAATCAGATCGGCGCATCCTTTCCGCACCAGCGGTTCCCCGCCTGTGATCTTGATCTTCTGAATGCCAAGCTCTGCTGCAAGTATGCACACTTTCCGGATCTCTTCATACGTCAGGATCTCCGCCATAGACACCTGCGTGATTCCGTCCGGCATACAATATCTACATCTTAAATTACAGCGGTCCGTAATGGAGATCCGCATATAATCAATCACTCTTCCTGCCGCATCAATCATAGCTCCGTCTCCCGGTCAGCTTCCCATATGCCGCTTTTTCCACCTGTTTTCTTCAATAAACGGATACCGGTCATGCACATGCCTTTGTCGACCGCCTTACACATATCATAAATCGTAAGCAGTGCCACCTGAACTCCGGTAAGTGCTTCCATCTCTACACCGGTCTTCCCGACCGTCTTCGTCGTACACCGTGCTTCAATCTCACAGGTTTCCTCTATATATTCAAATTCCACTGTAACCTTGCTCAGGTTCAGGATATGGCACAACGGGATCAGCTCTGATGTTCTCTTCGCCCCCATGATTCCTGCAATCCTTGCAGTTCCCAGGACATCTCCCTTTTTCATTCCACCCGTCTTTACTTTTTCAAAACATTCCTTCGACATGCGGATTCTTCCCATTGCCGTTGCCTCACGCATCGTGTCTGCTTTTTCACTGACATCGACCATCACTGCATGCCCCTGTTCATTGAAATGCGTAAATTCTCCCATGATTACTCCTTCCTTATCATATCCGGATCACCTGAACTTTTTCTCCTTCCGGATAGGTCCGTTCTCCCTCCGGGAATACCACCAGACAATTGCTGCCAATCCCATTCTTAAGCTGTCCGTTTCTCTGAATCTGCGGAAGGAACACGCCTTCCTCATCACATTTTCCTTTTACGATCCGTTTTGGCTTCCCGGTCTTTACAAATGTCTGTCTCAGCACTTTTGTCTCTTTCTTCTGTATATATACCTCTTCTGCCCTGTCCGCCAGATATCCGCCGACTAATAATTCAAATAATGCCGCCACTGCAAATGGATTACCGGAAAGCGACAGAACAGGGATGTCCTCTACTACCGAAAGCATTGTCGGCATTCCGGGTTTTACCCGTATCCCGTGAAATAGTACCCTGCCGTTCAGGCTTTCTATGACATCCGGAACGAGATCCTTATCTCCTACTGATACCCCTCCGGTTGTCAGGATCAGATCTGCTTCTTTTAATACCTCACTGATCTTGTCTGCGATCTTGTCCCTGTCATCTCCCGCGGTTTCATACTGTAGTATCTCACAGCCCATCTCTCTTAATCTCGCACACAGCCAGATTCCATTTGCATCATAGATTTTCCCGGGTTCTAATGATGTATCTGCATTCTGCAGCTCATCACCGGTTGTAATCACTGCAGCCCTAAGTCTTCTATATACAGTAATGTCCCGTACTCCCGCAGACGTAACTGCCGCCAGCAGATAAGAATCCACCAAAAGTCCGGCTTCTGCCAGCAATTCCCCGGCAGAAAAATCTTCTCCTTTCGGGCAGTAATTTTCTCCCGGTCCCACATTATTATAAATTTTGATTGTTTTCCTGTCCTGATCCGGATCTGCTATTCTTACATAATCCGTATCTTCCTGTTTTACTACACAGTCTGCTCCTTCCGGTATCATTGCTCCGGTCATGATCCGGACTGCCTGATGTGGTTCCAGTATAAGCTCTGTCTTTTGTCCCGCATACACACACCCGGCAACTTCCAAGGTAACCGGATGCTCAAGATCTGCCCCGCAGACGTCCCGGCTTCTCAGTGCAAATCCATCCATCGCTGACCTTGGAAACGGCGGCTGGGTTACTGCCGCATATACCGGCTCTGCCAGAATCTGTCCCAGACAGTCTGCTGCCGGTTTTTCTTCTTTTTTTATTCCCGGCATACAGATTTGAAATAATTCCTGTGCCTCTTCAAGTGTCACTCGGGATGGTTCCACCTTTACGCCTCCTTTCCGAATGGACAGACCGGATAATGGCACTCTTTACAACCAAGACAGAGTCCTCCGTGTCCCATCCGGATAATATCTCTCCGCTCAATCTTAATCCCTGCTGCCATTTTCGGCAGGATCAGATCGAATACGGTTGCTTTTGCATACATCACACAGCCCGGCAGTCCCACGATTGGTGTATCGTCTTCAAAGTAAGCCAGACACAACATCGCACCCGGCAGTGTCGGTGCCCCATATGTGACGATTTCCGCTCCGGAAGCCTTGATTGCACCCGGTGTCTTATCATCCGGATCTACACTCATCCCGCCCGTACAGATAATAAGATCCACTCCCGCTTCCTTCATTTCTGCAATTGCGTCCGTGATCATTTTCGTATCATCACTGCATAATACATGCTTTGTCATCTGGATTCCAAATGTCTCCAGCTTCTTTTCCACTATAGGAGTAAACTGGTCTTTGATCAGTCCTTTATAGACTTCACTTCCGGTTGTGATCACACCTGCCGTCTTTAATTTCCACGGTGTTACCTTCAATAACGGTTCCGGACCCGCCTTTTTTTCTGCTTCTTCCAGTCTCTTTTCATCTATGATCAGCGGAATCACCCGCATTCCTGCGAGCTTGTCGCCTTTTTTTACCGCTGTGTTCGTGTGTCTGGTTGCGATCATGATCTCATCCACACTGTTCACATCATATAATCGTTCGACATCCACCTGGAATAATCCGTCGACATCCGCAAGCAGTTCAATTTTGCCTTCTTTTACAACTGACGGATGCATATTTTCATTCTGCGTGATCCTGCGCAGACGTTCCGCACCTTCATCCTCATGAAGCATGCCTTCTGTCTTCTCCCAGACATACAGATGTTCTTTCCCTATGGAAAGAAGCACCGGAATATCTTCTTCTGTGACAATATGTCCCTTCCGGAATCTCGCATCTTTGATCACTCCCGGAATGATCTGCGTCATATCATGACATAACACATGTCCCACTGCATCTTCTGTTCTGATCAGTTTCATACTTTTTCCGCCTCGTTTCTTTATCGTTTCTCGTTTCAATTCTTATCAATGTATCTATCATCTTGTACCTGTCATCCAGGCACATTCCGTTTCATACTCTACTATAGATTTTCTATATGTTGCATATTCTGCTATATATACTGAAGTAAAAAAAACGCCGTTTTCCCAACATCGTCCAACGGGAACACATTTTCACAGTCCTCCACATCCACATCACTGATCACTGCCAGACATTCTTCCGGTCGTAACGGCATCGGTTTCCCGTTTTCTTTCCGGTGCAGCATAATCTTCGGCCACGGTCCGTGCTTGAATCCCTCTGTCAGAATCAGATCCACACCATCTATCTTTTTCAGGAATTCTTCCGGATCAACTGTTCTGTTGTCCATCAGCACCGCTTTCTCCGAGGAGATCAGACCGGTCACGTCTGCTCCGGCTTTGGTAAAGCGGTCACTGTCTTTTCCTTCGTGATCGATATCAAACCGATGTCCGTCATGCTTTACGATCGCAATCTTAAGCCCATATGCTTTCAGCTTCGGAATCAGTTTTTCCAGAAATGTCGTCTTACCGGTGCCGGAATAGGCCACAAACGATACAACCGGGGTCTGCTGTGCTTTTTCTTTTATTTTCTCTGGTATTATTTTCCGATATTCTTCTGGTGTATTTATATTATAAAATTTCCCCGGTCCGTCTGTAATTCCCTGAACTGCCACATAACATACCCTCAGATTTTCCAGTACATGCTGCACTTTATAATCCCCGGTCTTTAACTGTTCTTCCAATATCTTCCATACAGATTTCCTGTACCATGCACAGAGCACATATTTTTTCCCGGTCTTGCCTACCGGGATCACTGCATCAATCCCATCCATCAGATAGTCTTCCAGTTCCTGCGCCACATTCCAGTCAACCAGCGGCATATCACAGGATATCACCCAGACCCGTTCATGGCTGCATTCTTTCAGCGCCGAGCACAGACCCATCAACGGTCCTTTGTCCTGTTCCAGATCTTCGATATGTCTTGCCTCTATCTCCGGATAATCCCGCCGGTCTTTTACCGAAAGCAGCACCTCATCCGCACCACTTACATGTTCTTCGATCTGTTGTAAAAATGTCTTCTTTCCAATCAGAAGTCCTGCTTTATCCTTCCCCATCCGGGTACTTTTCCCTCCACAGAGGATTATGGCACTGATTCCGGATTTTTTCTTATCTGATTCTGTTTTCATATATTAAAAACCTGCTCTTTCCGAAAAAAGAGCAGGCGAAATATAAGAGAATCTGCCTGTGACATTTTTTACGAATGCTTTGACAGCTTCTCCTATGTGCTTTGGTAAACAAAGGTGCTGCTCTCCTTTCCAAATACGCGGGAGGCAGATACGTTTCCCTATCTACCCTGAGGAACTGACAGACCTGTCATTCCTGGCCGACATCCCATCATCACAATTTTTATGGATCTTAGGCATGAAGGCTTCGGAGAACCTTGTATTTTCAATTATTTTAACATGCATATTATAAACGGAGTTCTCCGTTCTGTAAAGAAATATCTTCTACTATATCCGTGAACGCGATCACCGGCGGCTGATCTGCCACGTGTTCTCCAATCTCTTTTTCCATCCATGCCAGATTGTACCATCTGTGGAATTTATATCCACAATTTGTGAACCAGCCGACCATACGATATCCCAAATGTTCATGGTAATGGATACTTGCATTCGTCAGGTATTCATCTTCATGCTCGGTACATGCAATACACGCATTCATATTTAACACATTCTGCCGCTTTAATATCTTCTCCAGCATGTCGTATAATTTTGTCCCGATACCCCTTCCTTTTTTATTCTGATCCACGTAGATAGACGTCTCTACATTCCATCCTCCTGCCGGTCTCTCGTGAAAAGCACTTGCATATGCATATCCACATATTTCTCCATTCACCTCCGCCACAAGATATGGATATCTCTCCAATACATGCCGGATCCGTCCTCGGAATTCTTCCACCGTCGGCACATCATATTCATATGTAATCACTGTATATTCTATATAAGGCGCATAGATTGCAAGCAGTTCTTCCGCATCCTCTTCTTTTGCAATCCGGATTGTAATCTCTTTTTTCTCATTGGTGTTCATTCTATATTCAGCTCCAGTCTGCTCTTATTATTTATTTCTCCACTATTATAAACACGTCCGTAAAAAAATGCCATCTCTCTGCAGATTTTTCCTGCAAAAGAGATGACATTTTTACATATTTTATTATCCCTGGTTCTGTGCCGCAACCAGATGTGTTGCTCCGTATTTTTCACGAAGCTTTGGTTTTTCAATCTTTCCGGTAGGATTACGCGGAACATCTGCAAAGATGATCTTACGAGGTCTCTTATATCTCGGAAGTTTCTTACAGAATTCCTGAATATCTTCTTCTGTACATTCAACTCCCGGTTTCAGTTCAATGATTGCTGCTGAAATTTCTCCCAGTCTGTGATCTGCAAGTCCAATAACCGCCACATCCAAAATAGCTTCATTGGTACGTAAGAAGTCTTCAATCTGTACCGGATAGATATTCTCACCACCACTGATGATGACATCTTTCTTACGGTCAACAAGGAAGATAAATCCGTCTTCGTCTTCCATCGCCATGTCTCCGGTATACAGCCATCCGTCATGCAGAACTTCTGCTGTTGCCTTCGGATCTCTGTAGTAACAGGTCATGACGCCTGGTCCTTTGACCGCAAGTTCTCCGGTCTCGCCCTGTTTTACCGTCTCGCCCTGTTCATCGATAATCTTAGCTTCCCATCCATATCCGGCTTTACCGATCGCACCGACTTTATCGATATTATCCACGCCAAGATGTACACATCCAGGCCCGATGGATTCGCTCAGACCATAGTTCGTGTCGTATTGGTGATGCGGGAAGTATTCTTTCCAGTGTTTGATCAGGCTTGGTGGTACCGGCTGTGCACCGATATGCATCAGTCTCCACTGGTCCAGATCATAATCTGCAATATCCAGTTCCTTATTGTCCAGTGCAAGCAGAAGATCCTGCGCCCACGGAACCAACAGCCATACAATAGTACAGTGTTCTTCCGATACTGCCTGTAAGATTGTCTTCGGACTTGTTCCTTTTAACAATACCGCTTTTCCTCCCGTCAGAAGACTTCCGAACCAGTGCATCTTGGCCCCGGTATGATATAACGGTGGAATACATAAGAATACATCATCCTTCGTCTGTCCGTGATGATTCTGCTCTGCTTTTGCTGCATGCATCAGGGATTCATGGTTATGTAAGATTGCCTTCGGGAATCCTGTTGTTCCTGATGAGAAATAAATTGCTGCCTCATCGTCATCATTGACATCAATCTTCGGAGACTGACTGGAACAGTTCGCCGTATGTGCATTATAATCCTCGGCAAATCCCGGACATCCGTCTCCTACAAAATATAACAGACGTCCTTTGCTGATCTCATCTGCAATCTCTTCTACTCGTCCGATGAACTCCGGTCCGAACACCAGAATATCAATCTCCGCAAGTTCCACGCAATATTTGATCTCATCCGCAGAATAACGGAAGTTCAGTGGTACAGCCAATGCTCCGGTCTTCAGAATTCCGAAATAAATTGGCAACCATTCCAGACAGTTCATCAGGAGAATCCCCACTTTTTCTCCTTTTTTGATTCCTCTTTCAATCAGAAGATTGGCAAATCTGTTTGCCTTTTCGTTAAATACATTCCATGTGATCTCTCTTCTATAATAAGCCGCGCGTGAAGGTTCGATCAGATCAAACTCCTTCCATGTAGTTCTTTTTGTCTCCGGCATCTCCGGATTGATCTCTACCAGCGCAACGTCGTCTCCGTACAGGCGGCAGTTTTTCTCCAATATATCTGTAATCGGCATTGGAAAATTCCCCTTTCGTGTTCATTCATAATTCTTTTTTATGAATTTTTTGCGTAACAGCTTTCGCGCTTTAACGCTTTTATTCATTAAAGTCTATGATACTCAATTTTTTGTAAAATGTCAATCCATATTTGTATTATTTTCCATCCAATCTCTTTTTTCCACACTTTTGTTTGATTTTTCCATCTCTCCGTCCTATAATAGGCACCGGGTGATAGAAAAATGAATTGGATATATAATCATAAACGTGCATTACTGCATGTCAATCTTGCATTTATCGGCGGACTGACCGGTGCTTATGCCATCTTAGTCCGTGGCGGCAATTTTGGTGCCGCACAGACCATGAATCTGATTGAAATGGTCCTAAACTTTACGGAAATGAACCTGACGGATGCCTTCCTTCGTCTGGCTATTTTTATTTTATATGGCCTTGCGATCATTGCCGCATTTTTAATCGGCGAACATTTTGCCTCTGTAAAATCTTATATCGCACTGGCGGTAGAGGCCGTCTGCATATGGATCGCAGGGATCATTCCGACATCGGTCAATCCCCTGATCGCACTGTTCCCTGTATTCATCCTGAATGCATACCAGTGGCAGGCTTTTACCACTCCGGAATGTTATAACAGTTCCACGATCTTTTCAACGAATAATTACAAGCAGACACTTCTTGCATGGACCAGATATCATATGACACATGATCTGGCTCAGAAGAAACGGGCATTGCTTTTTACGAACACGCTGATTCTCTTCCATCTGGGGGTTCTGGTTGGATATTTTGCGGTAGAATACCTCGGAGCTCACGGAATATGGGTTGCGTTTGTTCCACTTGTTACCGCTGTAGGGCTGGTGATTCCGGTTGGTGAGGAGCAGGTTGTAAAGGATGTTGAAGCAACATTAAAAGAAGGAATTCACAGGACGGAGGAAGTAGTTGTTCGGAAGGTTTGATTTCGTTTGATTTTCTGCTTCATGATGGCCTGAATAAAAGTATAGCAGTGGTTACTGTGCATATGCACAGCAACCACTGCTATACTTTTATTCAGTTACGTTTTCACATGCTATGAAGATGAAATCGCGGAAGCCTTCTTACAGTGCCGCTTTATATATCTTGTACATATCTTCCTCATGAAGTACCTTCGCAGATCCTTTGCTTCCCTTGCATCCGATGCTACATTTATGTGCCATCAGTTTCAGTTCTTCATCTGTAGGATCAATGCCAAGTTCATGGATAGAAGTTGGCATCTTGAGTTCACGGAAGAAGTCTTCGATGGCTTCGATTCCACGTAATGCCACATCGTCTGCGGTTCCTTCCGGGTCTACCTGCATGACGTTCATTGCAAATTTTTCGAACCTAGGAAGGCAGTCTTTATATACATATCTTGCCCAGGAACCCCAGATTGCCGCAAGGCCTGCACCGTGTGCCACGTCAAACAGTCCTCCGATCTCATGTTCCAGTGCATGGGAAGCGAAATCTCCTCCGACAACCGCGCCACAGCCTGTCAGCCCGTTATGAGACAGACTTCCTGCCCACATTACTTCCGCACGTGCATCATAGTTCTTCGGATCATTGATCAGAATTCTTGCATTCTCAATTACCGTACGCATCAGACCCTCTGCAATACTGTCTGTGATCTCCATATTTCCACCATTTGTAAAATAGCGTTCCATCGTATGCATCAGAATGTCTGTGCATCCGCATGCTGTCTGATAATCCGGCAGTGTCATGGTCAGTTCCGGATTCATGATTGCAAAGCGCGGTCTTCCATAGTCATTGCGGTATCCTCTCTTGATCCAGCCGTCTTCTTTTGTAATAACAGAAGAATTACTCATCTCACTTCCTGTCGCTGCAATAGTCAGTACAACACCAATCGGAAGACATCCTGTTGCCTGGCGCTTTTTGTCATAAAAATCCCATACGTCCCCTTCATTGGCAACTCCATATCCGATTGCTTTTGCAGAATCGATCGCACTTCCGCCGCCTACAGCAAGGATGAAATCTACTCCTTCTTTTTTCGCGAGCTCGATTCCTTCATATACCAGTGAAAGTCTTGGGTTCGGTACTGCACCACCAAGTTCTATATAGTCAATCTTTGCTTCATCCAGGGAAGCCTTTACTTTATCCAATAATCCGGTACGTTTGACGCTTCCGCTTCCGTAATGGATCATTACTTTCTTACATCCCTGTTCTTTTACCAGTTCTCCACATTTGTCTTCTGTATTTTTTCCAAATACAACTTTGGTTGGTGTGTAATAATTAAAATTATACATAAGGTCTCCTTCTTTTTGGTATAAAAAATATGCTATAGATTTCTCCATAGCATATTTTAATCTTTCTCTATGATTTTTTCAACAGACGTTTTACCGCTTTATGCAGCTCATTGATAATAATTTATTCCGTCCGAAGTGCCGTAACCGGATCGCTCTTCGATGCTTTCTTTGACGGGATCAGTCCACCAAGCAATGTCAGTACCACACTCAGTGCGATCAGCACCAGTGCCGGAATAACCGGAAGCACTGCATTTACATTGGAATTATCTGCCACCGCATGAATGATCATATTGCCAGGGAGCAGAAGCAACAGCGTCAGTCCGATTCCGATCAGTCCCGCACACAGTCCAATAATGAAGGTCTCCGCATTAAACACCTGAGATACATTCCTCTTCGATGCGCCGATCGCCCTTAAGATTCCGATCTCTTTCTTCCGCTCCAGCACACTGATATACGTAATGACTCCGATCATAATTGAAGATACGACCAGTGAAATCGCCACAAATGCAATCAGCACATAACTGATCGTATTGACGATATCTGTCACCGATGACATCAGAGTTCCCACTACATCCGTGTAGGAAATCACCTGTTCATCCTTGCCGGCTTTCTCCATCTTCTTGTTATAACGATCCAGATAATCCACTACCTGTTCCTTACTTTCAAAATCTTTAGGATAAATGTCGATCTCGCTTGGTTTTGCGAAGTCAGCATATCCTAATTTCTGCAGATTGCTGTCATACGTTGCACTCGCCGTTCCGCTCATAGACATCATAAGTTCTGTCAGATCATCCTCCGTCATATTGAACTGAAATGCCTTTGCAAATGCATCTGTATCGATCTTCATCGCATCTGTCATGACACTCTGGAGATTCTGTCCGATCTGTGTCATGGCAGATTCCATTACTTTACCCATACCGGAAGACATCTGTCCGACGATCTGCTCCATGGCCGACGAAATCTGTGTCTCAAGTGCATTTCCAAAAGATTTCGCATACGCTCTCATTGCCTGCTTCATGTAAACATTCATCCCGGATGAAAGCTGGCTTTCCAGACTCTTCATGTCCAGTGTCTCTGAAAGACCGTTACTCAGCCGCTGTTTTCCATCTGCCGTTCCGAGATAAGCTGCAAAGTTCTCACCCATCTTTGTCACATCTGCATATCCTTTTTCCTGTGCATAGCTTAAATATCCAGCCGCAAGTTCCTGCGCCATTGCCTGCAGATCCGCTTCCGATATCTCAATATCCACATCTTTATACAGGTCATTCACCCAGTCTGTTATGATCTGCTTTGCTTCTGCCGTCTGTAAATACTGGCGGAAATATGTTCCGTACTGGTCCGCACTGATATCTCCGATTCCCTGATCCTTTACGTATTTTTCAAACCCCTGCATGATATCTGTCAGAAGCTTCTGTACCTTTTCTTCTGTAATGGTTACTTTTCCACTCTCCTTTAGAATCTTTGAAAAATACTTTTTCATGATCTGCTTTGCACCATCTGTTTTCAGATATTCCGAGAAGTTATCTCCCAGATGCGAATAATCTGCTTCCGGATGCGTCTTCGCATATGCCTGATACCCTTCCATCAATGAAACAGCCATCTTCTGCATTCCGCCCGGTTTCACCTTGACATCCAGCCCCGACAGCATATCTCCCAGACCTGCCGACGGAAGCCCCGACAGATTCAGATCCACCTGATCCAGATTCACAAGTCCGGATAAATTCAACCTATTGCCATCCAGCTTAAATGCATCCTGCAGATTCACTGCTTTCGAAAAGTCCAGTGAATTTCCGAGACTTCCTGCAAGGTCTGTATCTCCCATGCCGAATGCTTTCTGAAGTGCGTCTTCATCTACGCTGAATAACGAGTTCATATCCAGACCATTATCTCCGGAATCTTCACCGAATTTCTCTCCGGTAAATACATTGATATCCGGACTGGCTTTTTGTTGTTTTACGATCTCACTGTTTTTTGCTTCTTCTGCGACATGCGTCATAAGCGAATATGGATAACCGATTCCCATATTCAGTGCAGTTGCCTTCGAACCTTCTGCCGGCTGCACGATTCCGACAATCTTAATATCCTCTCCGTCTGCCACCAGTTTTTTCATATATTCTGCATTATCACTTTTATCTTTCCAGACTTTATACTGGCTGTCATATTCATAATAGTCTGCCTGATTCACAAGCTTAAACTTCTTGTTCAGAATATCTTTATAGATGTATGTTCCCAGCGAAGACGGTGTCTTGATCTCTTCTTCACTTGCAAAAGCTTTGATCATATCATCCAGTTCCATCTGATCTCTGAGGCCAAGTGTATATAGAAGGAAATCACTCATCCCGCCGTCCTGACTTAATACCAGTACGCATTCATTATATTTTTTCGGCCATCTTCCCGCCTTGACATCATACTGCTTCTCGTACAGACTTGTGTTCTTTGGCATGCGGTAGAACACATTTGTACTCATCATGGATGACATCATATTGTTGGCACCGGAATCCGCTCCGATTCCAATGGATGAAAATGATTTGTCCGGGTGTACCTGTCTGACACCATCCGAATCCTCTCTGTATATCTGCGGATCCACATCATAATCATACTCCACGGCATTTGTATAGGATTTTAACGCATCATTATCCTTTTCCAGATGTTTTTTCAATGATTTAAGGTCATTGGTATTCATCTTGGAGAACATATTTGTAACCATCTCCATGACTTTTACCTGACCATCTTTGTTCTTCTTACCGGACGAGTCTTTGCTCTTATCATCCGTTCCGGTATTTCCAACCATCATGGAGGTAATGTCAAATCCCGTACTTTGGATCTGTAGTGGATATTCCGACAACGTCTCTTCCTCGATTGACTGGATATAGCCGTTCACTCCATTAGAGAGTGCCAGAATCAGCGCAATTCCTATGATACCGATAGAACCCGCAAAGGATGTCAGTAATGTCCTTGCTTTCTTCGTCTTTAGATTATTAAAACTAAGAGCCAGAGCCGTCAAAAAAGACATGGAAGATTTTCCCATATTCTTATGTTCCGGTTCTTTTAATGTCTGCTCATCCACAATGTATTCGTCCGTATCTGAACGTATCTTCCCATCCCGCAAATTCACGATCCTGGTCGCATATTCTTCTGCCAGTTCCGGATTGTGTGTAACCATAACAACCAGCCGGTCTTTGGCTACTTCTTTCAGAAGATCCATGACCTGGATACTGGTATCACTGTCCAGTGCTCCCGTCGGTTCATCCGCCAGCAGGATATCCGGATCATTCACCAGTGCCCTTGCTATCGCCACTCTCTGCATCTGGCCGCCGGACATCTGGCTTGGTCTTTTGTGAAGTTGTTCTCCAAGTCCTACTTTTTTCAGCGCATCAATGGCACGTTTTCTTCTCTCTTCTTTTCCGATTCCAGAAATTGTAAGTGCAAGTTCTACGTTAGACAACACCGTCTGATGCGGGATCAGATTATAACTCTGAAATACGAATCCGATCGTATGATTCCGGTATGAATCCCAGTCTCTGTCCTTATATTTCTTCGTAGATATTCCGTTGATGATCAGGTCGCCGCTGTCATAACGGTCCAGTCCTCCGATAATATTCAGAAGCGTAGTCTTTCCCGATCCACTGGGACCTAGAATTGCCACGAATTCATTATCTCTTAAGTTCAGGCTCACGTCATCCAGCGCCTTCTGTACCAGATTACCGGTCCTATATTCTTTACAAATATGCTGTATCTGAAGCATGTATTCTTTTTCTCCTTCTTCCATCTGTTATTTTTTTACAGACATCTGTTATTATTATACAGAAATATTTTATAAAATCCGTATTTTTATA
>NZ_JAMOYX010000034.1:0-32148 GCF_023669465.1 Dorea sp. MB18-49 | reverse complement strand
TAATTGCTTTTACGTGTCCTTTTGCAAGATCTACTACATGAATGTAGTCACGGACTCCGGTTCCGTCCGGTGTGTCATAGTCATCTCCGAATACGCCGAGTTTTTCAAGCTTTCCTACTGCCACCTGCGAAATATATGGCATCAAATTATTCGGAATTCCCTTTGGATCTTCTCCGATACGTCCGCTTTCATGCGCTCCGACCGGGTTGAAATAACGAAGCAGGATGACATTCATATCCGGATTTGCCTTCTGTACATCTGTCATGATCTGTTCCATCATAGACTTTGTCCATCCATAAGGATTCGTGCACTGTCCCTTCGGACACTCCTCTGTGATCGGCATCTCTTCCGGACTTCCGTATACAGTTGCAGAAGAACTGAATACAATATTCTTAACACCGGTCTGTTTCATAACATCCATCAGTGTCAGAGTTCCTGTTATATTATTACGGTAGTACTCTAATGGCTTCTGTACGGATTCTCCGACTGCTTTCAGTGCTGCACAATGGATAACCGCATCTACGCCTTCTTTTTCCAGCATTGCCTTCAATGCAGCTTCATCCATTACATCCCCTTCATAAAATGTAATCGTCTTTCCGGTAAGCTCTTCTACCCTTTTTAAAGATTCTTTAGATGAATTACAAAGATTGTCATATACAACCACTTCATATCCTTCATTCAGAAGTTCCAGTGCCGTATGACTTCCGATATAACCGGCTCCTCCGGTAATTAATATTTTCTTGGCCACAATAGTACCTCCTAGTTGTTACTATACTTTTTCACGATTTCGTTCATAGTATACCACTTTTGTTCCATATCTTCAACAAGCTTGAACTGGGTACGGCATCTGTCAAGATTATGACCTTCTCTGTGTATCCTGAAATATTTATCTCCCTGCAGATAATCCGTAAGGAAACGCATGCCACATTCAAATGTCATCGTCTTTGCACCCATCGGCATCAGCTCGATCTCCTTAGCTGTCAGCTTTCCGGCACATCCTTTTAAAAATCCTTTCGTATACAATTCAAATAATTCCATACTGCAGGATACTTTCGTAAGGTCTGTCTCATCTTCCAGTGCCGTACTTGCACCGAAACGGATGGAATCCCCGAAATCATTCATCGCAAGCCCCGGCATAACTGTGTCCAGATCGATCACACAGATTCCTTTCCCGGTCTTATCGTCCAGCATAACATTATTCAATTTTGTATCATTGTGTGTAACACGAAGTGGAAGCTCATGCCTGTCCAGCATTTCTGCAAAACAATTAGCAATCTCTTCTCTTTCGAGAACGAACCGGATCTCTTTCTCTACAGAAGCTGCTCTTCCCATAACATCTTCTTCCACTGATTTCTTAAACAGCGCAAACCGGTTTCTCGTATCATGGAACTTTTCTATCGTCTCATGCAGTGTCTCCGCCGGATAGTCAGACAGCAGACTCTGGAAATTCCCGAATGCCACCGCACTTTCATAAAACTGCTCCGGCTTCTCTACCAGATCATAGGTACTTGCATCGGTAATAAATTTATAAGATCTCCAGTAATTTCCCGTAGAATCTATGTAATATGGTTTCCCATCAACCGCCGGGATCACATTCAATGTCTCACGTTCCGGATCTCCGCCATTTTCTATAATCTTCTTTTTCAGAAATGACGTTACTCCTGTGATATTCTCCATGACTTCTACCGGTTTTGGAAATGCCGTAGAATTCATTCTCTGAAGAATGACTTTGATTCTTCCCATCTCGGCAATCTCGAATATCAGAAGAAATGTATCATTGATGTGTCCGCTTCCGTATGGACAGTCCTTTACTAATGTTCCTTCATATTTAAAATGTGCAATCGCTTCATCTCTTTGTTCCCGTGTTACAGGATTCATTTATTTTCCCTCCCAAAGATGCTGCGGGTACAGTCCTTCGTCTTTCATTCTCTGAATGGCTGCAACCACAACCGGTTTATCTTCTTTATAAGTTACTCCATACCATTTATCTGCGGATTTCAGTACCGATACTGTTGCTTTGTCTTCCGCAAGAAGATTACTTACTACAGTTGGCAGGAAATACTCGCATTTCATAGGATTCTCCTGCAGTCCTTTGTCAAGAAATGCCGGGAATCCAGCTTTGATCTCTTCTAAGATGCTCTTTGTAAATCCCCACATATTCATAGATACCGTTATATCATCCGGTACCTGTACCCATGTATTACCGTCGTCTTCTGTGTATGCAACGCCGCCGTTGTACTTTTCGATTCTGGTACGTTCTGTTACGGATATCAATTCTCCATTCTCATTCGTCTCACATACACCTCTGGATACATATCCGTTGTCCGTTACCGTATTGGCAAGATGATATCCGACCATTGTATATCTGTACTTATCATCATCTGCATGTGTAGACAGATAATCATAGATGAGCTTGAATGCTTCTACTCCATAATAGTCATCTGCATTGATCACTGCGAACGGTCCGTCAATCTCATCCATACAGCTGTACACAGCATGTGCTGTTCCCCAAGGTTTTACACGTCCTTCCGGTACTTCATAGCCTTCCGGAATGTTGTCGATATTCTGATAAGCATATGCTACGTCCATGTATTTTTCCATACGTTTTCCCACATGCTCTTTGAACTCTTCTTCGATCTCGTGTTTGATTATGAATACGACCTTCTCAAAGCCGGCTCTCTTTGCATCATACATGGAAAAATCCATGATAATATGTCCGTCATTGTCTACAGGATCTAACTGCTTCAGACCTCCGTATCTGCTTCCCATTCCTGCTGCCATGATCACTAATACTGGTTTATTCATTATAATTACCTCCATGTCTTTAGGATCTTTCGTTTCTAGATTCATTGTAGTATAACTATTTCCAGAAATCTTTATCCTATTATTTTCTTAATTTGCATTATTTATGTGGTTTAATTGTTCCAGATAACTGATGAATTTTTCTGCCATTTTCTTATTCCGTGCATTCACCATAATAGCCGCATGCGCATCATCATAAGAAATAATCTTCTTCTTTTTAAGCATATTATCTTCCGGAAAATCAATGGTTTCTTGAAAACCATCCTGTTTTTTGTACTCTTGATATACATCTTCTCTACAGATCAGTACATCCACTGCATCTGCGCCTACCAGCGTTGTCAGCGCTGTCTTTGAGGACAGGCTCCCTCCATCTTCCGGAATATTCGCCTGTATCCGGATGATCCCGTCCTTTTCGTCAATGCCTGCGTATTTACAGAAATCTTTGTTCAATTCTTCTGCCTTCTGCGAATCGCCCCCTGTGACCGCTACATTCAGAAGAACTGTCGTATGTCTGCCCTTGTACATCGTACAGCCAAGGTAGATAACACCGATTACCACTGCAAGTATGACCAGCCATATCTTATAGTACATCCATAGATATTCTACCTTTTTTCCCAACGGCATTGAACCAAAATTTTTGTCCAAATATACTTCCTCCTTGTCTTTCATCACTGTTCTTCATTATATCATACTTCCGGGCAAAAATAAGCGGAAGAGAACAGATTCCCATTCTCTCCCGCTTTCTTTTTTATTCATACGATTAATATTCAACTTCTACCGGCATTCCCGTCTCTGCTGATTCAAGAATTGCGATGATTGCAAGCGCAGTTCTTCTGGAATCTTCCAAAGTTACTCTGAATTCTTTTCCATCTACCAGACGATCTACGAAATCTCTGATACTTTCATAAGACAGACCCTTGCAACGGTCAAATACCATATTTGATACCAGAATATCCGGCACAGTTGCCTTCTCTTCTGTTACTTCCTCGATCAGGTTGTGGCTGGAAAGATCAAGACTGATCATTCCTTCTGTACACATGACACTGCATCTGAAGTCGTTAATATTACGGTTTCCGTTTGGTGTTACCCATCCGTTTTCCATATGGGCTACTACGCCATTTTCAAATTCAATTGTTGTAAGATAGATATCCGGTACATCTACGCCAAGTCCTTTTAAGATGCCTTCTTTCTTAACCGAATATACTCGTTTTGCTTCTGATCCTACCAGCCATCTTAAGGAATCCAGACTATGACTTCCAAGGAACCATAAGATAGAAGATTTAGAAGCCCATGAAAGCATATCTGTTGCAACCCATTTCACATCGCTGTGACGGATATATGCTGTATATGGTTTTCCGAGTTTTCCTGAAGAAATCTCCTGTTTTGCCGTATTAAACGGTGGATTCCATCGGTTATGAAGGTCTACCATGCAGCGTACACCATTTTTCTCTACTGCCTCACAGATTCTTGCAATATCTTCTTTTGTTGTTGCTAACGGTTTTTCGATCAGAATATCTTTCTTTGCATCTGCCATAGCGCAGGCAATATCAGCATGTGCAAAATCAGGTGTTACGATTGCAACTGCATCAATCTCCTCATCAGCTGCCATATCATGATAATCTGTATATACTTTACGGATTCCAAATTCGTCTGCAATCTCTCTTGCTCTCGCTTCATTCATATCACAGATTGCTACCGGATCTGCAAAAAGATGTTCTGCATATATTGACGCATGTGTGCGTCCCCATGTACCAGCTCCTACAATACCCATTCTGATCTGTTTAATTTCCATAATTGCATCCTCCTGTTCACTTTTATCACATTAAAAATATTGCTGTTGTTTATTGTTTTACCGCTCCAGCGGTCATACCACTTACCAGATGTTTCTGCAGTAATAAGAACATGATCACTACCGGCAAGGTGATCAGCACCGCTCCCGCCATCAATGTTCCCCAGTTCGTCGCATATTGTCCTGAGAAGCTTGCAATTCCGATTGGCAGCGTCCAATTTTCATAACTCTTCATAAATGTGCTGGCAAATAAATACTCGTTCCATCCATTGATGAAGGAAAAGATACCCGTTGCTACCAAACCCGGTACTGTCAACGGCAGGATTACCGTTGCAAAAATTCTGAATCTTCCTGCTCCGTCCACTCTTGCTGCTTCTTCAAGGGAGATTGGTATCGTATCGAAAAATCCCTTCATCATCCATGTACAAAATGGAATGGAGAATGTACAGTAAGCTGCTACCAGACCAATCTTTGTATCCAGAAGCTGCAGATTCCCCATAATTACATATAATGGAATGATCAACAGTGATCCCGGAAGTACCTGTGTTGTTAATATAAAATAAGATAAAAATCCTCTTCCACGAAAACGGAATCTTGAAATTCCATAGCCGCCTAATGTAGCAATGATCATGGAAAATGCTGTTGTCAACAGTGATACTATTACACTGTTTCCCAACCACTGCATAAAGTTAAATGTTGTGGAATGGGTTGTAAGCATCTCTTTGTATCCCTGCATAGTTGCTGCCTTTGGGATAAAGGACGGTGTCTTGCTGTATACTTCTCCTGCCGTTTTAAATGATGTCGAAATCATCCATACAAACGGGAACAGTGCGAACATACACACAATAACAACCAAAATTACTGTAATTACCTTTCTACCTGTTCTTTTTTTCATATCTATTCCTCCTCCTTATTCAGGACCTTGAAATAGAAGAATGTGAATGCCAGCGCTACGAGGAGCATCAGCATACCAGCCGCCGAAGCCTTTCCAAAATCAAAGTATTTAAATCCTGTCTGTTGTATGTAAATGGTCAGAAGTTCTGTCGCCCTTGATGGACCTCCCTTTGTCAGTACGTATGCGATTGCATAATCCTTGATCGTCCAGATAATCAACAGTAAGAATACTGTTGTTGATACCGAACGGATTGCCGGAATCGTGATGTAACGGATTTTCTGAAATGTTGTCGCACCGTCAATATCTGCCGCCTCATACAGATCTGTAGATACACTCTGCATGCCTGCCAGCAGCATGATTGCAACATACGGAAAACCTTTCCATATGTTAACAACCATTGCTGCCGGAAGAGCAACCGACACATCCTGAAGATATGCGATATTATGTGACAAAATTCCGGCATTATTCAACAGAAAATTAATGATTCCATAATCTTTGTCATACATTAAGATCCATACCAGACATGCTACAACTTCCGGAACAGCCCACGGAATGATGATCAGTGCCCGTGCCAGACCACGTCCCAAAAACTTTGTATTTAATAACAATGCTGTAATAAATCCGATAATATATCTTCCTGCAACAGTTACTACGATATAGATCAGTGTTACTTTTACGGAATTGAAGAAATATTCATCCTGTAATACTTTTCCGTAATTTTCAAGTCCCACAAAATAGTGTCCGTTTGGCGATGGTTTTGTTACGTAATAATACTGAAAACTCATGATTGCTGCTTTTACTAACGGGATAACCAGAAACAGGAATAATATCAGTACCAGTGGAACAAGGAAGGCATATGGTTCCATTTTTCTTTTCCAATTACCATTTTTCTTTGTCTGATTCATTGATGGACCACTCCTTACTTAATCTTTTCTACTTACTATTCAGCATCTCTGCTCATAACTTCTTCTACCTGTTTCTGAGCCGAATCCATTTCTTCCTGTACATCCGCTGCTTGCTCTGAGAACATCTTCTGTGCTGCATCCAGCATGATCTGAGAAATTTCTCCAAGCTGCGAGATGTTAGGGTCAGCTACAAGATCTGTGTAGTTGTTCTGCATGAACTCAACGATCTTATGCTCTAACTCGTGATTCTGAATATATTCATCACTTGTAGAGTAATCTGTGTTACTTGGGATCATACCGCAGTCAGCGATGATCTTCTGTGCTTCATCTGTTGTCATCCACTCAAGGAATGCATAAGCTTCTTTTGGATGTTTGCAATTCTTGCTGATCATTGTTACAAGTGGATAATTTGTCGGATTCGGTTTATATGTTGTTCCGTCATATACAACGTCAAACTGTGGAATGATTCCGATATCATCCATTAAAGACTCATCTCTTTCTTTGCACATTCCCACAAACCAAGGACCGTCCATGTTGAATGGAACATCTCCGTTCCAGAACATTTCTCTGGAGTCTTTCTTATCTGTAACCAGTTTTGCTGCTTTATCCTTCAAGATAAAATCCTGCCACCACTGAGCTGCCCATACATTTTCAGGTGCATTAATATTTACATTGTCCGCTGTATATGGCTCTGACTCTCCGTTCGGGAAGTACAGTCCGTTTGATACCGGTCTTGCAATCAGACGATTCCACTCACTGACTGTGAATGCATGTGTTCCGGATACAACGCCCATTGCATATTTTCCATCGTCTGTAAACTTCTTGCATGCTTTTCTGAAGTCTTCCTGTGTCTTGATCTCATCCGGATTTACGCCTGCATCTTTTAACATAGATTTGCGATAGAAGATTCCGGTTGTTCCCCACGCATAACTGGAGATTGCCAGTGTCTGTCCATCTACATCACACATATCCTGTCCGACCAGTTTTTCTTTCAGATCGTCGCTCATATATTCTGAAAGATCCATGAATGTTCCGCCATCACGGATTGCATTATATGTAGAAATGTTTTCTGGATATACCTGGATCATATCACTTTCGTTGTTTGAAAGAATCTCAGTTGTGATATTATCCCAATATCCATCATAACCAGCTCCAAGAATTTCAATTTCTACATTTGGTTCTTTTTTGCTGTATGCTTCAAGCAATGCATCGATTGCTTTTTGATGTGGTTCTTCAACATATACAGATGTTGAGAATGTCAGCTTTACTTTTCCACCATCATCACTGCTTTTTTTGTCATCGCCCTTGCTTCCACAGGCTGCCAGACTAGCTATCATTGCCGCACAAAGCATAACTGAAAGAACTTTTCTTCTTTTTTTCATAACATCTCCTCCTTTTGTTATGGTCGTTTTTTGTTGATTTAATTATATAAAATTCGATATTTCACTGACATGTAATTAACTCAGTTTTTTGTGTTTTTTTATGAGTATTTTACATTTTTTCTGAATATTCTTGATACTTATTTAACATACTGATATTTCATCCATGTATTCATCAACTGTCTTGATGTTTTATTATATTTATAAATTTGCTTGCTTTTTAATAGATATTGAATTTATACTTTAAGTAGGATTTTTGTGCACAATATTGTAGATTTTTGTGAAAGTTGGTGTACGCATTATGTATAAAGCAATTATCATCGATGATGAACCCTGGACAATCATTGATATAGAAAAAACTTTTTCTCTGGAAGATATGGGATTTGAAATTGTCGGCTCTTATCGGACACCGCAGAAAGCACTTCCTGCCATTATCTCTAAGAAGCCTGACCTGGTTATTACAGATATCCGAATGCCTGGAATGACGGGAATGGAACTCATCAAAAGTGTCCGTAGTCAGAAGATTAACTGTGAATTCATTATTGTCAGTGGTCACAGTGACTTTTCTTATGCACAGGAGGCAATTTCTTACGGCGTTGCCGGATATTGTCTGAAGCCACTGGATCCACATGAAACCTCCGAAGCACTGAACCGTGCCAAGAATCATCTCGACAGCCGAAAGACTATTACACCGGAGCCGTCCTATCTTGATGACAATTTTGAAGGATTGAGGAACTATATAATCACTCATTTTTCAGAAAAACTGACATTAAAATCTCTGGCCGCAGAGTTTAATATGAATCCGAATTATTGCTGCTCACTTTTTACAAAATATCTTGGCCAGACATTTTCCGCTTATCTTACAGAACTTCGGATCACGGAAGCTCAGAACCTGCTTCATAATTCCAATTATTCTCTGGAAGAGATTGCCTCCCTGGTTGGTTTTAAAGATTACTTTTATTTCAGCAAAGTATTTAAAAAATACTGCAAATATTCTCCAAAAGAATATCGTACTCTTCCACATTAAAAAACAGCCAATGACGGCTTTACCGTTTATTTGAACACCAAAAAGATATCTGCGAGGTTTGATACTTATGAAAAAATCGCTTTCCCGCCAGTTTATTGCACTTCTGTTAATTCCGGTCTGTATTATTCTCGTAATTAACTTTTGTATCATTATCCGTCTGCACAAGAGTCAGAATGAGGAATTAAAGAACTATTGTATCTCTACACTTGAAAATATTAATGTAAATGTCTCTTCCATGACCACCAGTATGAAGAAAACAGCCACTGTATTTTCATCTCAAAAAGAAACACAGGCATATCTTGAAAGTTCATCTTCTGATTCTCATCAGCTCCAGCGGCAGTCTTACTCCGAACTGATTGGCATGGCGCAGTCTTACACTCCGGGACTGATAGATATCCTTATGTGGGATCAGACTTCTGTAACAAGTCTGATCAGCTACATTCCTGCTGATATGGAAGATTTTGTTGTAAATCAATTTCAAGACAGCCGGAATGATACAGCCTCTTATTTTCATTTTTACATACAGCCCGCAACCGACACCCCTTACATGATGTATTTTGCACCGATATATCTTACTTCATTTTCCGAAAACTTTGGAAAATACGTTGGCAACATCGCCATCATCTGCAAAACTGATGCATTATATAAACTGGTAAATGCATCCACAGATATTTCACTGACAATCTCTGACCGGACTACCAATCAGATATTGTATTCTAATGCCGTTGCCCGAAGACATATCCCGGCACGGAATAATTTTGAATTCTTCAAAAAAACCATGGAACTTTCCAATAGTAATCTGGATATCACTGCCATCGCTTATAACGGACAGATTCATCTTTTACAGGGTCAGGAATCTCAACTCCTGCTCTCACTTGCGATTCTGCTTCTTGTATACATACTGTTAGTTATTCTTGCTGTACAACACCTGATTATCCATCCGATTCATCAACTGAATGAAACGATCGAAAATCTTGACTATAAAAATAATGAACTACACCTTCAGACAAATTTAAAAAACGAAATTGGCTCCATCACTTCTCATGTGAACCATATGCTTGACAGGATTTCTTCTCTGAACCAGCGTGACATTGAATCACAGGCGCGAATTTACGAGATGGAACTAAATAAAAAGCAGACGCAAATTTATGCATATCAAAGCCAGATCAACCCACATTTTCTCTATAATATGTTACAATGTATGCGTGGGATTTCTCTGATGCATGATATTCCGGAAGTCGCACAAATCTGTACAAATATGGCAGATTTGTTCCGCTATTCTATCAAAGGTGCTTTTCTTGTTCCTTTGGAAAATGAATTGAATATCATCGACAAATATCTGTATATGATCGAAGTTCGTTTTCAGGGAAGGATCACTTATAAACTGGAAGTCTCTGAGAATACAAAAGACTGCCTGATTCCAAAAATGATTCTGCAGCCAATTGTAGAAAATGCTATTTTCCACGGTCTGGATGAGATTGAGGAAGGCGGCATCGTCACCATAAAGACTACCAGATCAGAAGATGATCTGTATATTACTGTCACAGATAATGGAGTCGGATTTTCCAAAGAAAAATTGTACGATCTGACTCGAAAATTGGAAGAGGAAATCACATTTATTAACAATTCATCTTCCGAAACCTCTGACAATATCGGTGTGATCAATATCCATAATAAGATAAGACTTTATGAAGGAAATAATTATGGTCTCTCCATTAACAGTATCCCAAATCATACTTCTGTCACTTTGCATCTGAATGCAAAGCAGCAAACTACAACTTAGTATTTTTTACTTCCCAGGAGGACATATGTCATGAGTCGTTTTTTTAATCCTGATAACCCTATTATGGAGTTCATCGCAAAAATATTTGATTTGATCCTATTGAACCTGATCTTTATCTTCAGTTGTGTTCCGATCATCACCATCGGTGCATCCACCAGCGCACTTTCCTATGTGACACTGAAGATGGTTCGTGGTGAGGACCCCTACATCTGGCAGAATTTCTGGAAATCATTCCGTCAGAATTTTAAACAAGGTACACTGATATGGATATTTTCCATTCTGGTCTTTATCTTTCTTGGAATGGATTTTTACATCATCAATTCACAGAATACAACACTGTTTGCAGTGATACGCATGCTCCTCTGGTGTGTATGTCTCGTTGCATTATCTGTATTCTTATATGTCTTTCCGATCATCTCACATTTTGTGTGCAGTACAACACAGGCGTTAAAAAATGCAGTTTTTATGACATTCGGACACCTGCCGTATACACTGGTAATGTTGGTGATTGCCGGACTGATCCTGTACTTATGCGCCTGCTCTGTTAAGACATTCGCTCTGGTCGTTGTGATCAGCGGGATCTGCGGATTCTCTGTAGTAGCATTTATCTACAGTATTCTGTTTGACCGGATATTCAAAAAATATGAGCCGGAATCCCCGGACAATATAGAATAATTGTAAAAACTATAAGAGACTATCCTGTTATTGACATAACGGATGGTCTCTATTTCATATAAAAAGAGGACAAGACCTGCTATCTCATCCTCTTATAACTATTCATATTCTAGCCCTTGATTCCTGACTGTGCCACACCTTCAATAAACTGTTTCTGGAAGATGAAGAACAATACAATGATCGGGATAACCGCCATTACGGCTCCTGCCATCTGCATTGGATACTTGGTTGTATACTGTCCCTGTAATGTCGAAAGAGCAGGACCAAGTGTCATCTTATCCATAGACGTATTAACGATCAATGGCCACATGAAATCATTCCATGCAAATTTCGCTGTAAAGATTACCAACGATACGATACCTGCTTTTGTAAGTGGAAGCATGATCCTTCCAAAGATCTGGAAACGGTTACAACCGTCCAGCAACGCCGCTTCTTCCAGTTCCTTCGGCAATGACATAAAGAACTGTCTCAGAAGAAATGTTCCAAATGCACTGAATAAGTTTGGCAGGAACAATGCCGGTATCGTGTCCAGAAGTCCAAGACTCTGAACAATCCGGTACTGCGGGATCAGGAATATCTGACCCGGTACCATAAGTACAGATAACACCAGTACAAAGATCGCATTCTTAAACGGGAATTCGATTCTTGCAAATGCATAAGCTGCCATAGAGCAGAACAGCACCTGTACAACAGTTGTTACCACAGTTGATATAATTGTGTTCAAATATACTCTTCCAAACGGAAGTGCTGTTACGATAGATGAATACGCATCTGTCAGAAACTTCTTCGGGAAAATGGTCGGCGGTATCTGCATGGCCTCTCCGACTGTCTTAAAAGAAGTCAGGATCATCCACACAAACGGAAATACCGTAATCGTAATTCCAAGGAGAAGTAAGATATGTACAATTATTTTTCTTGAATTTTTACTCTTCATTTTTCTTCTCCTCCTCTCTTAATCATAATTTACCCATTTTTTCTGACCGATCATCTGGATCACTGTTACCAGCATGATTACTGCAAAGATCAGAATTGAAATTGCTGCTGCATAGCCTTTGTATCCATAATCAAATGCCTGACGGTAGAATAACATAACAACCGTCTGCGTATTTGCATATGCCGGATTCGTTTTTCCGATCATCATATAAATGACATCGAATACCTGGAATCCACTGATGATGGATGTGATCATCACAAAGAAGATCGTTGGTGTCAGAAGAGGAATCGTTACCTTAAAAAATAACTGAATTGGTCCTGCTCCGTCAATCTGTGCTGCTTCGTAATAAGATTTTGAAATTCCCTGCATACCTGCAAGCAGGATGATCATGTTATATCCAACCGACATCCAGAGACCTACGATCATAACACTATATAATGCAATTTTCGGATCTGTCAGCCAGCCGATACCTTTTCCACCCAGTGCACGGATCGCACTGTTTAAGATACCCATTTTCTCGTTGTAGATCCATTTCCATACCATAGCAACAGCTGCTGCCATGGTTACGGATGGTAAGAAATACAATGTACGGTAGATAGAGGTACCTTTAATCTTGGAGTTCAGAAGAGCTGCGATCAGGATTGATAAGAACAATCCAACCGGAACCGTAACCACAACGTACTTCAATGTATTTCCGAATGTTCTCAATACTTCGCCATCATGGAATAATTTCTGGTAATTTGCCAGACCGCAAAAAGTTGCGACATTAAATTTACTTACTTCATTAAAACTAAACCAGATATTCTGGATAAATGGCCAGATATAGAACACCAGAAGGCCGAGGGTAACCGGCGCAATAAATATATACGCCGCAATCCAATCCTTCTTCTCTCTCTTACTCGCCCGTTTTTTCACTACGCCTGTTTTTGATTTACCTTCAGCCATATCTTTTCACCTGTTTCTTACTATTATTCCTGAAGTAACTTGTCTGCCTGTTTTGTCAGACCCTTGCAGACATCTGAAAGTGATTTCTCTCCATTATATGCTTTCTGAAGTTCTGTTGCTTCCAGATCATACAGTTCTGCTGCTTTCGCACATACCGGAAGTGGATATGCTTCATCAGCGTGATTGGTGTAAGCTGCAAGATTGTACTGTGAATTAGCTTCTGCAAAGCATTTCTGTGCATCTGTTCTTGCAGAGATTACAACACCTGTTTTTCCCTGGATTTCCTGAGCTTCTTTACTTCCAAGCCAGATAGCGAAATCTTCTGCTGCTTCTTTGTTCTTGCTTCCTTCAAACACTGCATATCCAAGTCCGTTGATGCAGTTGTCTTCTTTTCCGTTGAATGTCGGAATCTCTACGCAATCAACCTTATCTTTGATTGCGTCATTGCTTGCATACTCTGGAACCATGTATGATCCGGCAAAGTTCATTGCAAGCTGTCCACCCTCGAACATCGCATCTGCTGTTGTCTCTGAAAGAGCTGATGCACTTGGAGATAATCCTTCATTGTACATATCGATCCAGCACTGAATACCTTCCTGTGTCTTAGGATCATCATATCCTGTAGACTTCTTATCATCACTTAAGATATATCCGCCATTTGCATAGACGGTCTGATAATACCATGTCTGGAAATCAACCGGGCAAGCAAACGGATATACACCGTCTCCAAGTTTTCCGCTGTCTTTTAATGCCTTAGCAGTTGCAACCAGATCATCATAACTCATATCATCTGTAGGGTATGGAACTCCGCACTTGTCAAAGATTTCTTTGTTATACCACAATGCATTGGTATCAAAATCTTTCGGCACAGCATAGTTCTTCTTATCACGGACATAGTTATTAACCAGTGTCTCAGAATAGCTGTCCTTGATATCTGAGTCTTTGATCTTATCTGTCAGATCATCCAGGATTCCTCCCTCTACATATGAGTCCAGATGAAGAACGTTCAGCCAGAATACATCCGGAGCTTTTCCGCCACTTGCTGCAGCTTCAAGTTTTGTCCAGTATTCCCCACCTTTATATGGTGTTAACTGGATATTGATCTTGACATCTGAATTTTCTTTTTCATATGCCTTTACCATTTTCTCCATAGCCGGTCTCTGATTCTCATCCCAGATACCAAAATTTAATTCTGTCTTTCCTCCGGAAGCACTTTCGCCTTTACTTCCGCCACATGCTGTCAGCATCGTTGCACCCAGGGCTACACAAAGTCCCAGAGCTGCTACTTTTCTCATGTTCTTTTTCATAATGTTCACTCCTTCTCTTATTATTACAGGGTTACGTTTTATATGAAGTCTTCTGCTTCTCTGCAAAAAACACATATACTATATCGTTGTCATATTTACCGGAATGTATCTATCTCAACTGCTTTTCCGTCATGCAGTCTCGAATATTCGGCTGCCAGTGCACAATAATGACTCTGAAGTGATCTGTCCAGAGATGTTATGTATGTACTCTCTGTCTTTTCTCCGCTTATAATATCTAGAAATTCCTCAACCATCTTATTGTCTCCACCGCCGTGTCCCGAAAAATCATCCGATAAAGCTGCTACATCGATTACATCTTTCGTCCTTCCCGGATCGAAATACTCGATTACGATTTTGCTTTCCTTTTCATCCGGCTGCATATCTACGATCACTTCACCTCTGGTTCCCATAAACTTCGCATATCTGGAAGCCTCCGCTGTAAAACCACACATGGTAAAGCTCATCGTTGTTCCATCTGTCATATTCAGATTAACCACCTGATGATCCACTACATTATTGTTACAATGGAATACACATTTTCCATATGGACCTGTCTTCAGTGCTTCTATCAGCTTTTCTTCTGTTGGTCCGGATGGAACAAGCACATCTAACGGCCACCCTCTGTTACCTTTGCGGTAACCGATTCTTTCATGTTCCAGGTATATCTTTTCTGCATCAAAGATGCATTTTTCTTTTGCCTTACAGCCTTCCAGGCATCTGCCTGTACATCCTTCCGGTGCATGTTTCGGTGTGAAATAATTCAGATCGCCATAGGATGTAAGTGATCTGCATGTCTTATTTGCAAGCCACAGATACAGATCCATGTCATGACAGCATTTCTGAAGGATCATCGGGCTTGTCTCATCTGAATTTGCCCAGTTGCCTCTGACAAAGCTATGTGCCTGATGAAACCATCCGACATTTTCAATCGCCATGATCGAGATCACATCACCTATCGTTCCTGCATCCAGGATTTCTTTCACCTTCTGATAGATTGGTGTATATCTTAGAACATGACAGACAACCACTTCTCTTTTACATTCTTTTGCCACTTCGGATATTTTTCTGCATTCACCCAGATCCGGTGAAATTGGTTTTTCAAGAAGCAGATGATACCCTTTCTTTAAAGCTTTTATAGCCTGACCCACATGTTGTCTGTCCTGTGTTGCTATGATCATCGCATCCGCAAGTTTTTCCTCCTTTAACATGTCTTCGGCGCTTTCATAACAGTGTGACATCGGGACGTCATATTCTTCTGCCGTCAGTTTTACTTTTTCCGGATCAATATCTGCAATGGCTACGATTTTCATCTTATCCGGATATATTTTTGCAGCTTTTGCATAAGTATCTCTTCCTCTGCTTCCGAGACCTGCAATTGCAACCGTCATCTGTCTGCTCATCTTTCTCATCTTTCTCATCCGCCTTCCTTTATTTGTATTAGTGTATCTTACATTTCAATGCTATAAATCTGTTTCCCGAAATCAACGGTTACCTTTGTGCCATCCGAAAACATCGTTCTTTGGATCTCCGGATTGCCATCCACCATTTCATGGCTTACCATCTCGCATTTTGCAACCTTTTTATGAAGGTCTGTGACAACTTTACATCTCTTAATGTCTTCCTCGATGTGCATCTTTACATTTCCATCAAAGGAACCATCAAAGTTCGGATATGCACCGTCACGGATCAGATAAGGTGCGCCGCCATTTAATAATGCATACAACATATAATCTTCTGTGTCATCAATCTTTTCCATCATCCATGGTTCGATCAGGCAGTCATGATATACCAGATTGAATAACGGTACCGGTACACCGTATTTTGGGCTTCCCGGCTTGCGGAGCATGAAATCATATGGTGCATAGTGGCAGAACACAAGGCTTCTTGCGCTCCAGTCGCTGACTTCCTCTGAACTTGGAAGAATTCCTTTTGACATCAGATAATCAAAGCATCTTGCTCTGAAGTCATAGCAGTCTCTTCTTGTCATGCGGTGTCTTGGATTATTACATTCATCACCTTCATTGCAGGTGAACACATCCAGATAAGCACCGTCCAGATGGATCTGATTCTTTTCAATCTCCCGGAAATTACGTTTTACATAATGTGGTGCCTGCGTTGCGCACAGGTAAGACTGCTGCCCGCCAGCCCATCTCTTATGTGTCGGTATGGTTCCGTCTGTAAGTCTGCATGCATAATCTTCATCAAAGCTTTCTGCTGCGAAATAATAATCACGGTACTGGTCATGGATGCCGAACAGGTCTCCCTGCTTTTGCATCGTGTCTGCCAGTTCTTTCATATCCTTCCAACCGCCGGCTTCTTCGCAGGCCGGTGTGTAATCCGGATGTTTGTTATCATATCCAGGCTCTGCCCATCCGTCCAGGTGAAGATATAATTTTCCGGCTCCGAGTTCATGAAGCTCTTTCATCTCTTTTGTTCTGACTGCAAATGGTGTCAGGTTGTTGTTCTTATCTGGATTCTCCGGATCAAAAAAGTCTGATTCCGGCTGAACGAATGTCTTAATTCCTTTATGGATGAAGCTGCATCCGATCAGATCATCTACAGAAGCAACTCTTGCAGCTTTTTCATTCAGCGTACATAAGTTACCCTGTTCTCTTACATAATCTCTGTAGATCTTACATGCATCATTGTAATCTCCATCTTCGATCAGTGTATATCTTACCACTCTCTTATAATCCATCCTGCCGAGACTTGGCTCGAATCTCACTCCTACATGTGTATATGGTCCGTTCTCCGGATGCTCTGCCTGATATCCTGCATTCCATGGTGTTGTGCAGATTGCAATGTATCCGTTACGCCCCTTAAACTGTGAGAACCATGGCATATAACCGCCGGCTGTCTCGAAGAAACCATCGAATGGAATTGCTGTAAGCTCTGTCTCCCAGTCATTCGGGATCAGCACTCCCTGCTGCATATTCAGCAGTGTATACCAGTCATTTTTCTTTTCTTCTAGCTCCATCTCTCCCGGCCAGAATACTTTTTCTACCGTAATCCCTTCTTCACATATCGGAACCCACTCAAAGAAAATGTCTTCTGTAGTTTCCTCAATCCATGCATAAGTTTCAAATGCATATGGAACTTTAGTTCCTTCTATCTCAAATCCGGCAAATGAACTGCGGATTCCTTTTCCGATTCCGTTCTGTACCAGTTCATGATGAATCTCCAGTGCTTCGTCAAAAAAAACGGTTCCCTCTTTACACTCCATTTTCGGACGGTAATCCTTCGTCCAGCTCCACTCTGTTTCCCCTTTACAGAACGAAAACTTTAGATTACTCTCGTCCATTCTAAGTTGTATTGCGTTTATCTTTATGTCCAACATATGAACCACCTCTCATTGGCAAATTCGCCAATTTTCTTGTTTCTTTTCGTTTATTATATTGTATTGTGCACAACAATGCTTAGAGTTTCGTCCTCGCTTATTGTCATATTGTCCACATCCTGTTACAATATAAGCTAGGAGGACTGATTATGACTTATATAAAGACCAAATTAAAGCGTTCCATCGATATCGATGCGATCATCACTTTACACTATTTTGAATATATGAAAAATTTTGAATTCAAAGGTGAATCTCATGACTTCTGGGAGTTTCTCTATGTTGACAAAGGAACCATTGCCGTCCGTGCTGATGACACCTGGACTACTCTCAAAACCGGAGATATCATCTTTCACCAACCAAATGAATTCCATGCGATCAAATCCATCGGAAAAGACTCTCCGAATCTGGTAGTCATGTCATTTACCTGTGATTCTCCTGCCATGGATTTCTTTATCCGCAGGAATTTCACCCTGAGTATGGAAGAACGTTCCATGATATCGCAGATCATCACAGAAGCCCGGCAGACGTTTTCCACGCCAATGCATATTCCTTCTGTCGAACAGGTAGAGTTAAAAGACAATACACCGTTTGCTTCACAGCAGATGATCCTTCTCTACCTTGAATTATTCCTAATCACTTTGATCCGTGAACATCAGCCCACCGGGAATGCGTCCTCTGCGATGCACAAATCTTCTCCGGAAAAAGAATCCACAGAACATGAACGGCTCAGTAAAATTCTGAAATTTTTGGAATTTCATATCTGCGAAAAACTGACCGTCAGCGATATCAGCGATGCATTTTCCATTTCCAGATCAGCTCTTCAGTCTCTGTTTCATGAACAGCTTGACTGTGGCGTGATCGACCATTTTAATAAAATGAAGATTCAAAGAGCGAAAGATATTATCTGCGACGGATCCATGAATCTTACCGAGATTGCATATTTCCTTTCTTACAGCTCTCTTCCATATTTTTCCAAACAATTCCGGATCGCCACCGGGATGTCGCCGTCTGCCTATGCCTCTTCAGTCAAAGGCATTACCGATGCCCTGCGGAACAGCAAAGAACGGGAACGTGATGCATAAAAAGTGACGCAATGAAGTCCGGTATTCCGCACCCCATTGCGTCACTTTTTTTGTAGAGAGTTTTTTATAGATAATGTTACCGTATCTTAAAATTCTGCTTTTAAGAATGTTTCATAACATCTTACAGCCTCATATACATCAGCTTTACTTGTTGTCTCCCATGGTGCATGCATGCCTAACACGGCCACACCACTGTCAATGACTTCCATTCCATATACACTCATCAGATAAGCGATCGTTCCACCGCCGCCTACGTCAACACGGCCAAGCTCTGCTGTCTGGAAGTTCACACCTGCTTCTTCCATAATCTGTCTGAGCTGTGCAATATATTCCGGATTCGCGTCATTGGATCCGCTCTTTCCGCCGGATCCTGTATATTTGTTAAACACCGGTCCGCGTGCCAGGAATGCTGCATTTCTCTTTTCATATACATCCTCGTACATCGGATCAAATCCTGCACTTACATCGGATGATAACATCTTTGAATTTGCCAGTGTTCTTCTGAGCACAATATCGTTGTATTCAACGCCTTCATTCAAAAGAACATATTCTGCAACTGCATTTTCGAAAAACCGGGATGTCATACCACTTGCTCCCGTACTACCGATCTCTTCCTTGTCTACCAGCAGACAGCAGGAAGTTCTTGCAACCTCTTCTGCTCTTAATATTGCGAACAGGGATGTAAATGCACATACTCTGTCATCCTGTCCGTATGCAAGAATCATGCTGTTATCCAGACCACAGTCTCTTGCTTTTCCCGCAGGTACAATCTCCAGTTCTGCGGAAAGAAAATCTTCTTCTTCGACATCATATCTTTCTTTCAGAAGATTTTTAATTCTTCTTGTAACTGCATTTTCTTCCTTGTCCTCCGGGCGGTTGCCGATCAGAAGATCCATCTGTTCCCCATCGATAAAATCTTTTGCCAGCTTCTCCCTCTGTCTTGCTCCAAGGTGCGGAAGAAGATCATTAATAACCAGTACCGGATCTGTCTCTTTTTCCCCAACGCAGACCTCTACTTTTTCTCCATTCTTCTTTACGATTACACCATGAAGTGCAAGTGGGATTGAAAGCCACTGATATTTCTTAACACCGCCATAGTAATGTGTGTCCAGATAAGCAAGTCCCTCGTTTTCATACAACGGATTCTGCTTTACATCAATTCTAGGCGAATCAATATGTGCTCCCAGAATATTCATTCCTTCCTCTACCGGTGCTGTTCCTGCCTGGAAAAGTACAATGGCCTTCCCCATATAATCCATATATACTTTATCCCCTGCATGAATCTTTGTGCCGGCTTTGATCAGATCTTTCATATTCCTGTATCCCTCTGCCTCTGCAAGTTCAATCGTCTTTTTGACGCATTCACGTTCCGTCTTACCTTCATCCAGACATGTACGATACTGCGCATTCACTTCTTCCAGCTCCCGGATCTGCGCTTCACTGTACGTCTGCCATAAGTTTTTACGTTCCATACCTCTCGTATCACCTCATATTCTTTTATTATTTATGTTGTATTATAGACCAAGTGTTTCATAAATGTATTATGCTTTCGTCCAGTGAAGTTATACAATTATCCACCTATACCGATAAATATTTGTACAATCTTTATTTTCCCTTTACTTTTCAGACAACTCTGCGTTATGATGATATCAAATATGATGCAAATATTTGCAAAGGAGAATCATTATGGCATATCATGGAGTCGAACTGCAAAATTCTATCACCATCGAGAAAATATTCAGTATCCATTATTTTGAATATATGAGTAATTTCAGTTTTGCCGGGGAATCTCATAATTTCTGGGAATTTATCTGTGTAGACAAAGGAGAAGTCGGTGTTACCCGTGGAAAATCTTATACTATTTTAAAAAAGGGAGATCTCATTTTCCACAAACCGAATGAATTTCATGATGTAAAAGCAACCGGTGGGATTGCTCCCAATCTGGTCGTTATTTCTTTTGAATGTAACGATGATGCAATGTACTTTTTTAATGACCGTCTTTTACAAATTGACGAGACGGAACGTAATCTTCTTGCCAACATCATCATAGAAGCCCGCCGATGTTTCGACTGCCGCCTTGACGATCCTTATCTTCAGAATATGCCGCTGAAAGATCCGGACACGTTTGGCGCACAGCAGATGATCAAGCTTTATCTGGAACATTTTCTGATTCATCTGATCCGGCGCTACTCTAATCCGATCGTACTTTCAAAAAAACTTCCGAAGGCTGATCCTCCGAAAGTTACGAAAAGTAACAGTGATGCCGAGATTTTTGGCCGTATTGTGGATTATTTGGAAAGTCATCTGACAACACATGTAACCATTGACCAGATCTGCAAGGATAATCTAATCGGACGTTCCCAGCTCCAGAAGATTTTCAAAGAGCACTGCAGTCTTGGTATTATTGAATATTTTTCTATGTTGAAGATCAATGCTGCCAAAGAACTAATCCGGACTAACCGGATGAATTTCACTCAGATCGCAGAACACCTTGGGTATACCTCCATCCATTATTTTTCCAGACAATTCAAAAAAGTGTCCGGAATGACTCCTTCGGAGTATGCATCTTCGATTAAGGCTATGGCGGAGGGGGAATTCAAATAATTTTTCTTGGGATTTAATTTATTAACTGGGGAAGCGGCCTCTCAGTCCTTGAAGGAAACAATAGATAAGGCTTCTTGTTCAGGTTCCATACCATAAGAAACACTAAGAGAGTCAGAACCACCTAAAAGCAAAGGAACTACGCTCAAACTCGGCGTTCGCCTCAAACACGTTCGCTTCGTTCCTTTAACGGTGCTTCTGACTCTCTAACTGTTTCTAACAGCATTCCACATTCACAATAATCCTTATCTATTGTTTCCTTCAAGTCGTGACTGGCAGCGAATGTTAATAAATAAAATGCCCGGAAGTGTACCCCAGCGTAAGCCACTACGGTTACGCATTTGCCATTTCATTTGTAAGGCATTCGACACCCACGGAATAAAAAGTAGGAAGCTGTTCCAGTGAATGTGAAGAAGGTGTTGGAAATAGTTAAGCGTCAAAATTATGCGTTGGGTTTTCGAAATTTGCCTGTTTGAGCCGAATGGCGAGTTGCAAATTTCGGAAGCCCGTTTTTAGCATAATTTTGACGCTTTAGTATTTCCCACCGACGGAACCTGAACAGGAACGGCTTCCTACTTTTTATGCAGGTCCGGGTAGTCATGCCTTCTAAATTAAATCTCAATTTTAGCAAGCGCTGCCTCATCCCCAACCAACGTCACATCATTATGCAGCTGGAGAATAGAAGCCGGCACTTCCGGTGTGACCGGGCCGAAGAAAGCACGCTCTACGATATCTGCCTTGTTTTCTCCATTCACTACTATCAGTATCTTCTTTGCCTGCATGATTGTCTTAATTCCCATCGTATATGCCTGTTTTGGCACATCGTCGGCAGATGCGAAGAATCTCTTATTTGCCTCAATCGTACTCTCTGTCAGATCTACACAATGTGTTTCCTTTTCAAATGCTTCTCCCGGCTCATTGAAACCGATATGTCCGTTATGTCCGAGTCCGAGCAGCTGAAGATCCACACCGCCCAGTGAACGGATCAGTTCTTCATATCTTCCACATTCTTTCTCCGCATCCGGCTCCATTCCGTTCGGAACATTGGTCCTTTCCGGATCAATATTCACACGGTCAAACAGATGTTGATGCATAAAGTAATAATAGCTCTGATCATTCGTACGTGGCAATCCCTTGTATTCATCCAGATTTACTGTCGTAACCTCCGAGAAATCCAGATCTCCCTTGTTATACCATTCAACCAGCTGAGCATAAGTTCCGATTGGTGTAGATCCTGTTGCCAGTCCCAGTACACAGTTTGGTTTCATAATCACCTGTGCAGAGATGATATTCGCTGCTTTCCTGCTCATGTCCTTGTAATCTTTTGCTTTGTAAATTTTCATAAGTACAACCTCCCAATTGTATTTGTTACTTTCTTTTCAAAATTACTGCATTTTCAAAATACTCCGGCAGATGAAAATTCGGCTGTTCGCTTTCTACGCATCTGTACGCTGCATAATGTTCGTATTCCTTTGTTTCACAAATTTTATAGAAATTGCAGCGGAAATCGGATCCTTCCTGTAAATTCAATTTCCCGTATACCTGTTCCAGTATTTCTATCGGAAGCGTAAGATTCACATTCCATTGCTCTTCCTGTATTTCTGCGCTACATTTCATCTGCCGTATCATTTCCTTTAAATTGAAAAAAAGCCTCCATAGCGCTGTCCTTGTAAACCGGATCCTGATCTTTTTTATAAATTCGGAGAGGATTCTTCTCCACACACACAAGTTTGATATATAATCCTTCTCCCGGAACGAATCCAATATATCCATACGTTTTTGCAATCTTTTCTGTTCCCCATAACAGATTTTCGATTTTAAACAACTCTGCTGATTCTAATAACTCTTTGTTTTCTATCAACCGGACTTCCATATGCTGACTCCTGTTGCATGGTTAATGGCTTCTATCTCAATCTAACAAATATAACCGAGAAAAACAAGATTGTATAAAATCAAAGAGACAAACGTACAAAAAAATAAACCAATCGTGACAGCATTCTTTACGCAAAAAACCGCCAGTGCAATGCACTGACGGTTTTCAATATTCAATATTAGTCCTGTACGTATGGCATAAGAGCGATGTGACGTGCTCTCTTGATTGCTACTGTAAGAGCTCTCTGGTGCTTAGCGCAGTTTCCAGTAATTCTTCTAGGAAGAATTTTTCCTCTTTCAGAGATGTACTTTCTTAATTTTGCTGTATCCTTGTAATCGATCTCGTTATTCTCTTTTCCACAGAATACGCAAACTTTTTTTCTTCTGCGTCCGCCGCCTCTTCTCTTGAAGCCGCCTTCTGGACGATTTCCTTTATCGTAAGCCATTTTGGTTTCTCCTTTCAACAAAATGAAATGCGGCAAGTACCACAGCACGGTACTATTGCCTAATTAAAAGGTAATTCCTCATCAATTCCATCCGGAATGTTCATGAAGCCGTCACCTGCATCAGATACTGGTGTGGCTGGTGCCGGAGCCGGTGATGGAGCTGCCGCACGGAAACTTCCTGCATTGGCGTCGCTTACTGCCTTGCTTTCAGCAAATTCCTGATCCTCTACAACAACATCTGTTGTGTAAACTTTCTGACCTTCTTTATTGGTATAGCTTCCTGTCTGAATACGTCCGGTTACGATAACCTTCAGTCCCTGACGGAAATATTTCTCAGCAAATTCTGCACTTCTTCCGAAAGCAACGCATCCGATAAAGTCAGCTGTCTGCTCTCCGTCGTTGTTACGTCTGAATCTGCGGTCTACAGCTAATGTATATCTTGCGATTGCTGTAGAATTCTCACCCTGTGAATATCTTACTTCAGGATCTCTTGTCAAGCGTCCCATCAAAATTACTTTATTCATATTATACCTCTACTTCCTGCTTATGCATCCTGTCTAACGCATAAAAATCTGATAACGTTGTCCATAATGCGAATTCTCTGCTCGATTTCGCTTGGAGTCTCAGCATCAGACTCGAAGTGGATGAAATAGTAGTATGCTTCTTTCATCTTCTGAATCTCGTAAGCTAATCTCTTCTTACCCCATTCATCAACGTCAGAGATCTGTCCACCGAAACGTTCAACTAATGCTTTCACCTTTTCGATTACCTGAGCTCTTTCGTCGTCTTCGATTTTTGCACTGACAACAACAGCTAATTCATATTTGTTCATGTCGTCTTGCACCTCCTTCTGGTCTTTTGGCCCCCGCTCATCTTATGTGGGAGCAAGGATTTCTGTCTCTATTTTAGGACAGAATTATTGTATCACGAGTTCTTATGTTACCATAAAGTCTCGATTTTTTCAAGCTTTTTTCTTCAAATCTTTTGTATTTTTTTCTACCAATTTACGGGCGATCATGATCTGATGTCCGCATCCCATACATTTCAGTCGGAAATCTGCTCCAACCCTTAGTATCTCCCATTCTTTACTTCCACATGGATGTGGCTTTTTCATTGTTACCACATCTCCTATTTCATAGGTATATTCTTTCTTCATCACTGTTTCGTCTCCTCCTCTTTTACCCCTCTTACAACAAACCGGTGATTATCACTGGCGCTGGTACAGGTCGACAATGTAACGATCGTATCTGCCGTTGTCACTTCCACGCCGGTATTATACAGAGAAGTACTCTGCGTCATATTCAAAAATTCCTGATATTCTTCATCTGTTTCAAATGTTGTCTGATACGATTCCGAAGTGTCGACTACCTGTCCTGCCGAATAAATATGATATTTCAGAATTCTTCCATCAACGGTATATATGTAAAAATATGGATTATTCTTCCAGAATTCACGGGTATCATAATCCTGCAGGTGACGGAACATCGAACCGTCCCGCATTCTATGTCCATATATTACAGAGTTTTTATCCGAAAAATCCTTTTGATTGTCAACATTCAGGAAGATTGCTCCCAGCGTATTTTCGTTAGACGAAAATGTTTTCTTCAGATATTTACTGTTATCCGTTCCCTGAACAACCGGATAATTGATCTGACTCGGCTCATCCGGGAATCTGATCCATGCGATCGTATCCGGATTGATCTCCAGCAGTTTTTGAAAATCAACAGAAAATGTATCATCTCCGTCTTCACTATGATTTTTATCTTTATCATTTTTATTCTTATCATCCATCACCGCAAGTTTCCGCACTTTATCATACTCACTTCTTCCATCCAGATAACCTTTTCCGATCTTAAACAGTTGAAAGCCCGACACACAGAATACGATCAGTGCGATCACAAGAATCACATTGGCGATTATATTCCCTTTTTTCTTCCGCCTTCTTCCGCGGTGATGTTTTTTTCTTTCATTGTCTGCATTTTCATTTCTCATTCCGGATTCGATCCCTCCCTGTGCTGTTCTATTTTCTTTACTTTTTCGATTCCATAATCTCTACGATCGTCTTTTCCGTCCCTGTCATTCCTGGGGATGCGATCATTCCCATGTACTTCATAGTTGCTTCCGGGGTCCTGCCGTTGATTCCATGAATATTTTCTATGCAGATATCATCCATTGCCATATCTGTTGCACGGAATGCTGCATCTACTGCCACGATCCCTTTCATCGTACATCCGTGATTGCCTCCATCACAGATCATTCCGGTCAGACCGCTTGCCATATTCTGAATCACTTTTGTATGTTTTTCTCCATCCGCTCCCTGCAGATATGCCAGTCCACAGGCCATCCCGGTTCCGGCTGCAATCCCGCATCCGCAAAATGCCGATAATCTTCCTGAGTACTCTTTGATATACATCGTAATCAGATAGCTGAGTGCAGTTGCTCTCCACAGGGTCTCATCATCCGTCTTATCTTCATTGGCATGCCGGTACGCATACAACGGCATCGTCGCAATGATTCCGTGCGCACCGCTCCCGGTAATGCTCATAGCCGGTCTGGAAAGGCCCAGAACCCTGGCCTCTATCGCACCGTTACACAGTAATTGCGCAGTCTTAAGCGCATCCCGGGATATGATCCGGTTGCCATTCTCACGATAAAGTTTCTTTGCGAACACTGCCCTGTCCGAAGCCAGTCCTTCTTTTAATAATTCCAGATTCATCGTATACGCTTTTTCTATAAACGCAATCTCTTCAACCGGAACTGTATTTACATACCGCAGGATCTCTGCCAGGGAATATCCGTGAATTACCGGACGTGCCTGCTTTTTCCGGGATTCCTCCCTGTACATCTTATCTTCTGTCTCAAATATTACAATGCCGTCTTTTTCTATCTTTACGATATTCGTATGTGCATCCCGGATCATCACCTTACACCGGTTATTCTCCGTTGTCACCACGGCATCGATCGTGATCTCGGATCCGACATGATCCATAACCACTTCCACCAGACCGTCGCTCACCATCTGCGCCGCTTTCTCATCATCTTCCGGTGTGATATCTGCCAGCGATTCCAGTCCTTTTTCCGCATCTGCCGCTACCGCCCCAAGTGCCGCCGCATAATAGTTTCCGAATCTCTCCGAATTAGGAATTCCACAGGTAAATGCATTCTTGTACATACCGGAATTCAATGCCACATGTACATTTACAATCTTACCTTCCGTATATTTCTTCGCACTTGCCACGGCAAATGCGATAGCTCCCGGCTCGGTCACGCCAAGTGCCGGTTTCATATCTTCTCTGATCAGCTCCGTCAGTTTCTGCATATTCTGCCTCCTCCCCGTTATCAACCCTGTTCTACGAAATTAACATTCTTATCTTAACACATCCACCACAGTTTCTGCACTTTTCTCATCTAAAATCTTTAGAAATTTTAATACTCTGTTTATTGATTTTTCCTATTCCCGGCGTATGATTAAATGTATATTGCAAGTACTATTTTAAGAGGTGAATGAATTGAAACTAAAAGACAGATTTATACGTTTTATGTACGGAAGATATGGTGTTGATTCCTTTGGCAAATTTACCATCTGGGGATCCCTGATCCTTATGCTGATCGCAGGATGGACGCATCGGGGAATCCTTTCCTGGCTGGCATGGGCCGGTATCATCTATTCTTATTTCCGGATGTTTTCCAAAAATACTTACAAACGAGCCGCTGAGAATCAGAAATATCTGCAGATGACACGCGGCATCCGGACATTTTTCTACAGGCAGCGTAACATGATAACACAGCGCAAGACACACCACATTTACAAATGTCCGTCATGCAAACAGAAGATCCGTGTTCCAAAAGGAAAAGGCAAGATTGAGATCCGCTGCCCGAAGTGTAACACCAGATTTATCAAACGAAGCTAAGGAGTTCCCATGTTTGGTTATATTTCTATCAACAAAGCCGAGATGAAATTCAAAGATTATGATGTCTATCATTCTTATTACTGTGGACTATGCAAAGTCTTAAAAGAATGTTATGGTAGAAGAGGTCAGGTGACTTTATCCTTTGATATGACATTTCTTGTGATCCTGCTCACCGGTCTTTATGAACCGGACACAAAGACAGAGATGGTCCGTTGTATTGCACATCCCATGCAAAAGCATGCGGCAAAGACCAATGAATTTACTGAATATGCCGCAGCCATCAACATGCTGTTATCTTATTATAAGTGTGAAGATGACTGGGCAGACGAACACAGGAAGAAAGCTTTTGTTGCCGCAAAACTTTTGCATTCAAAGATAAAGAAGATTGAAAAATTATATCCCGTAAAATGTAAGGTCATCTCAGAAAATCTCGCCCAAATCTCAAAATATGAGGCAGAAAATGAACAGAATCTGGATCTTATGTCCGGACTTTTTGGCAATATCATGGCTGAGATTTTTGCATACCGCCACGATGAATGGGAATCCTCTCTTCGTAAGATCGGATTCTTCCTCGGAAAATTCATCTATCTGATGGATGCCTACGATGATGTCGAAAAAGACATCAAATCCGGCGGCTATAATCCATTCAAGAAGGCATACCTGGACGATCCTGCATTTGCAGATGACTGCCGCAGCCTTCTGACGCTTATGATGTCGGAATGCTCCAGGGAATTCGAACAGCTTCCGATACTGCTGCATGCAGAGATCTTGCGGAACGTTCTCTATTCCGGAGTATGGAGCAGATACACCGCCGTAACATCCGAAAGACTCGCCGGCAAGAATACACACAACGCTGCAGATACTGCTGACGGCAATTCCACTGTCGGTAGAACCACGAATGATAATCCACATCCTGACACAGATAATTCAACAACAGGAGATCAAGAACAATGACAGATCCATATAGTGTCTTAGGAGTATCCCGTGATGCTTCTGATGACGAAATAAAAAAAGCATATCGTAACCTCAGCCGAAAATATCATCCGGATGCCAATATCAATAATCCGAACAAGGATCAGGCAGAGGCGAAATTCAAAGAAGTCCAGCAGGCCTATCAGCAGATCATGAAAGAGCGGGAATACGGCTCTTCCGGGAATTACGGTCCATATAGCCAGAACGGATATGGTCCGTTCCGCGGCTTCTACGGAGAATACCGACAGACCGGTAATGCAGGTCAGGAAAGTGAGCAGGATCTTCACTTAAGAGCTGCTGCCAACTTCATCAACAACGGCCGGTATCAGGAAGCAATGAACGTATTAAACGGAATCAACGAGCATACTGCCCAGTGGTATTACTACAGTGCGATTGCCAATTCCGGTCTCGGCAACAATGCAACGGCCCTTCAGCATGCCAAAGAAGCGCTCCGCATGGAACCAGCCAACTATCAATACCAGATGTTAGTTAACCAGTTTGAAAGCGGCGGAAGCTGGTACCGCCAACGCCAGAATCCGTATACCACCACCTTCGGCGGCGGAAGCGACTGGTGTGTAAAATTATGTATTGCCAACATCGTCTGCAACTTATGCTGCAGCGGCGGAATGTGCTGCGGTGCCCCGGGCGGTTACAGCGGCGGCCATTATATGTAACTCATGAAATTTCAATGTAATCCAGATGTACAATAAATTGTGACCATCAGCAAACGCAAAAAGGAGGAATTCTTATGTTAGATTATCTTGTTTTATATCAGAGTGAATCCGGAAATACAAAGAAAATTGCTGCATCTATCTTCTCGCGCCTTCCCGGCAATTCCAAAGATCTGATCGATATCGATACAGATAAGACAATTCCGGAAGCCAATGTCTACTTCATCGGATTCTGCGTGCACCGCGGAAGCTGCAGTATGGAAGTCAGTGACTTCTTAAGTGACTTAAGCGGCAAACAGATCGCTTTATTCGGAACTTGCGGAATGGGGGATTCCCCGGAATATTATAAGGATATTGCCGGACGCGTCAGTGCCTGGATCGAAGCAGACAACGATTATCTTGGATATTTTATCTGTCAGGGAAAGATGCCGCAGAAGGTACGTATGAAGTATGAATCCATGAGAACTGACGAGAATAACGACCAGATCGACCGTTTTATCCAGAATTTCGATCTTGCACTTACTCATCCGGATGATCTGGATGTGGAGCATGCAAAAGTATTCGTCGATCATATGTTAAAGAAGATTCAATTATAATGAAATAATATACGAGAGGCTGCCACCGGCAGCTTTTCTTGTATTCTTTAATAAAAACACCCGGAAATAAATATTCCGGGTGTTTTTTATAAGAGGCGCCAACCAGATTTGAACTGGTGATAGAGGTGTTGCAGACCTTTGCCTTACCACTTGGCTATGGCGCCATGCCTTACGTACTGTTAAGTATAACAAATACGTAAGATGAAGTCAAGAAAATCTGTATGTTAAAATCCAAGATCTTCATTTACCAGAATGACTTTGATGCGCTGCGGTGTCTTGGAATATCTGGTGATCAGGATCTGACAGCAGATCGTATCCGGTGTTTTGCAGTCAAAACAGGCACCTGTTTTGCAACAAGGAGTGCTCAGGTTGAAACGCTGTGCATTGATCGGCGCGGCTTCATTTCTTGCACGGGACATGGCAGAATCTACATCGCGTGTAACTTTATTCATTCCGATGATCATCAACACATTCTGTGGTCCGGCAGCGATAGAGGATACACGGTTGGAATGTCCGTCAATATTGATCATAATTCCATCTTCCGTGATCGCATTTGCACTGGTCAGGAAGTAATCACAATCATATGCCGCAAGCTCGATCTTGCGCTTATCTTCCGGTGTCGGTGCGGTATCGCGGTTGTATACCTGATAATTTCCCTGACAGACAGCTTCTTTTAAGCCGATCTCATTGACAGACATGGAACCGCCCCAGGAGATGCTGCTTCCTTCCGGGATTAATTCCAATGCTTTCTTCAGAGCCTCTTCTTTGGAGTCTGTATAATAAGCTTCCATGTTGCGGGCTGTAAGTTCTTTTACAATCTTTGCGCCTAACATCTGGTTTCGTTTGATTCGATTCTGATCCATAATGAATCCCTCCCACGTTTATGTTGTTTAGATATTTCTACTTGAAATTATAACATAGATTCAGGTCTGCAGTCTTTGAAATAACGCAGAAGATGAGAAAATGAACATTTATATACTGCGCTTTTCCAGTCTTAAAATATAAAAAGAAAGCATGATGTCTGTCCGGTTCTCATTGGTCAGGATATCATAATCCAGAAGTTCTTTTATCTTATTCAGTTTATACGACAGCGTATTCTTATGACAATAAAGTGCATCTGCGGTATGGATGATACTACAGTCATGATCAAAGTAGACTTCCAGGATATGCAGATAATCGGTATGATGCACAGCGTCATAGTCAAGAATCGGGCCAAGTGTGGAGTTCAGGAAATCCGCTGTCAGCGATTGATTGTGGATATCGGCCAGAAGTTTGTATACACCAAGCTTATCGTACTCAAGGAAGTTCTTCGGGAGAGCAGTTTTGGTGAGCTGATAGGCGGTAAATGCGGTCTCGTAAGAGCGGTGAATGTCTGTAAGCTGCGAGACCGTAGTTCCGATCCCGACATAGACATCGGAGTTATTCTGACAGACATCGTAGAGCTTCTGAGATATATCGTTTACAGATTCACCGGCAAACAATACGATCAGATGCTTCCCTTCTTCATATACGATCCCTTTAGACATGAAATAACGGATCTTCTTTTCCAGCTGTTCCAGGTAAGAATTACCGGAATCACTGTCATAAGTGTGGCAGCTGATCATGAGGACAGTATAGTTCATGTCGCGGAAGAATCCATTGCTTTCCAGAGGATTCAGATAGGAGTCTTCATTCTCGGGGTAATAGATCGCATTTTTCAAAGCAGCGGCAAGACTGGTCTCGCGGTGTTCGTTTTTTAACAGAATCTCAGAAAAGATCCGCATGATATCAATGAACGGAGTGTCCCAGGAAGTGGAGAACAGCGGGAGTTGTATCTCATTGCAATAGTCGATAATCTCCTGGGAAAATGCAGGACGTGATTTTACAGAGATGATCAGTCCGCTGGCGTGCGCATCTTTCAATGACTTTAAGAACTCTTTCAGCCAGTCCTGAGAGGTAAAATTCAGACCGGAGTTAAAGATTAGTTCATCACCGTGGAGCAGATGGGAGAATTCACCCTGTTCGACGGTATGGATCCAGGTTACTTCTTTATCATAAAAACTATTGGTATGAAGGATGACATCAAATTGGTTGTTAATTGCTTCATACAGGGACTGTAATTTAATTGCCATAAGTGTGGTCCTCCTGATATATGTTGATCAGAGTATAGATATATTTTATCATAATTGTGTGCGACACACAATTTATAGAATAAAATCTGTCGATTAAAACTATATTCA
>NZ_JAMOYX010000033.1:0-32275 GCF_023669465.1 Dorea sp. MB18-49 | reverse complement strand
CAAGAAAACTACTAGCTTTCTTATCCCCTTTACTGTTTTAAGGTTCGACATTAAATGTCTGTTCTGAATAATTCTCTTTAGAATTTTCAGGGTTGTTGTCTATTGTTTAATTATCAAGGTTCTTTGTCTTCGCTGTTTGAAACAGCTTATTTAGATTATCATATTCATTGACGTTTGTCAAGAACTTTTTTAATCTTTTTTCGACCAGCTTTTCAGCTGTTCGACCGCTATCCTTTTGCCAAACTTTCGTTTGTCTCAAGCGACAGCTTATTAAGAATATCACAATCAGTTGTGTTTGTCAACTGTTATTTTATTCTTTTTTTCAGGAGCAATTCCTGAAGATTTCTGATTACCGTCTAGCATTACCTGCTGTTTTCCAATCAGTTAGCGCCGTCATCTGCTTCGACTCTGTTACCTCACGGCCTTGTCTAACGCGACAGCTAGATTAATATACCACAAGGGGGTTTGAATTGTCAAGATTGTTTTTATATTTTCTGCAATTCAGACAATTCAGACAATTCGAATCCTATTCACGGTTCTTCTGCAGACATTTTCACAATAACTATTGGGTTCTCTATGTGTCTATTCTATATTTGTTATCTCTATATAATTACCGCTCTCTAAATACATCTACACGCTGCCGGCTTGCACATCCATACTTTTTGAATTCAGAATTCAGAAATTCTATTTTGGACGGTGCTACTTTTATCAGATTCATCGGCTCCGGTAATTTTCGAAGTGCTTCTATCGGTATTTTCTTATATACTGCAGCTGCAATATATTCCTCCGAGAAATAATCAACCACCTCTGCCGTTCCCGTCACCTGCATACCTTTCAGTTTTCCGAAGCCTTCATACTTATCATAGATTGCAAGGCACACATTCTTATTCTTTTCAAGTGCTTTGAATTTCTCTCCACCTTCCGAGAACATCCAGAATGCCCCGTCATGATATGTGTACTCGATTGGTGTTACTCTGACAAATTCACCGCTTCCGGTTGCCAGTGCACAAGTGTTATTCGATTTTATGTACTGTTCGATTTCTTTCAATAATGTATCTCTGTCCATTTTTTCGTCAGATGCATCTTTAATCTTCCAGTAATTTGCTGCCCGCTCATAATCTTCATGTGTCATGATTATTCATCCTCTCTTATTTCTTTTTTATCATTTATTGATATTTACTAACACTTACTGAATATTGCTTTATCGAATACCGTTTTAACGAATCTTATCTTTAATAAACATTACTTTTTTTGTATACTTTCAAAATATAATCCTTTCTATAATATAATACCTACAAGAGATCACGAAATCCGCTTCATAAGCTCGTCATAGATTTCTTTTGCCACTGCAAGCTTATATGCCAGGCGAGTCGGCTGCGGCTCCAGTTCAATATAATACGACTGTATCTCTCCCTTTACTCCAATTGCAAAATACACCTGTCCCGGAACGGAAGCATCCGGATTGGATGGATCAATATTTCCCATTGTTCCGGTAACCCCGATTCCGATATCTGCATTGTAGGCTTCTGTGCATGCCCTGGTCATGGCCTCTGCCGTTTCCTTCGAATATACCGTATAGGTATCCAGTACTTCTGCCGGAACGCCCTGCATGATCTTCGCTTCATTACAATATGTAACAAACGCCCCCTTCAGAACTGCTGATGATCCTTCTGTATCTGTGATCAGCGAAGCAATCTGCCCCGATGTTGCAGATTCCATTGTGGTGATTGTCAGATTTTTTTCGATCAGAAGCTTTGTCAGTTTTCTGTAATCATTTCTGATGTCGGCTTCATGGTATACTTTTGAATTATTTTTATAGCTCAATTCTACGCCTCCGTATTTCACACTAACTTATAAAATTTTTTCTGCTGGTTAATGTTGGTAACCAATATATAGTATAACACATTAACCCTCTGCAAAAGCTACCACCAACAGCTTTTCATGCATACTTTGGTATAACAAAAAGAAGCATCTGGATCCTACTCCAAATGCTTCCTTTTCTGCTATATGATTTATAATCTTATTTTCGTTTTCTGACTGCTACACCTGCTCCTGCGAGTACTCCACAAGAAATAACTGCAAGCGCGATCCAGAGTAATACATTTGCGTTATCACCTGTCTTTGGAACATTTTTGTTGTTCTTTGCTACAACGTTCTTTACAACCGGTTTAACATTATTTGTATTATTGCTTACTTTTTTGTCTGTGACGTTCTTATCCCCGTTTGGATTTGAAGGGTTTGTCGGATCTGTAGATGCAGAATTATTTTTACTGATCGTAAATACTGCTTTTCCTGTTGATCCTTCATGATTTCCGATACCAGTTACAGTTATTGTGTAATTTCCTTCTTTTACAAATTCTGCCCCTGCGAAATCTTTTGTCTCGGCATCCTCACCATATACATAAGAAAGTGTATAATCTGTTCCTTCTTTCAGTACTTTATCTCCGTCTTTTACTGTAACTTCCGGAGTTTTGCTCTTTCCATCATATTTTGCTGAAGATGGATCTGCTACAACCGTCAGTTCTGCTGCCTTTGGCGAGATAGTAAATGTTACGTTCAGGTTCATGCCTGCGTATGTTCCAAGACCGTTAACTGTTACTGTATACGTACCTGCATTTACCGGAGTTTTTGACAATTCATTTCCTTCTGAATCTTTGTAAGTCAGTGTATAATCTGTTTCTTCTGCAAGTACTTTATCTCCTGCTTTTACAACCGGACCATTTACGGCTTTGCCGTCATAAGTCTTATCCAGTGTACCTTCTAATGAAAGAATATTTTCCACTTCTGATGTTACATATTTGTCTAACGGTGGTGTTGCGTCAATTCCTTCTTTCCAGTACAGACCGCTCAAAGCATCATCTGTTCCGTAATTATCGCTTACTTCTCCATCTTTGATATAACGATCCGATGTTATAACTCTGATGTTATCTCCGATTGCTTTTCCTGCTTCTTTGTTTTTTGCTTTACTTGCAGTAGCTCCCTGAAGAAATGCTGATGCAGTCTCAATCGTACCATTTCCGGTTACGGCATTTCCACCATTTCCCCAGAATGTCTTACCACCAATAGCTACAAGTTTTCCATTTCCGGTAATCTTGCCGCTCTTAATATCAATTGCAGTTCCACCGTCATTTTCGTTGATCATACCTTCTCCGCCGGTTGTAACCAGTATTGCCCCGTCTGCCAGGCGCAGTGTTCCATCTACGCGAAGTGCTGTCTGTCCGATTCCGTCTCCATCTTCGGCACCTTTAATAAATACCTGACCTTTGATCGTCACATTACCTGTTGCTGTTACAACCGGTTCTGATGTGTTGCGGTCTGTCAGATCCCCATTTGCCAGATAATTTGCATGAGAATAGATAGCTGCATTTTCTAATATTGCCCCATCTGCCAGACGCAGCTGTCCGCAAATAGAAGAACCTGTTGTAAATGCATTCCTATAAGCGTCATAATTCATAGAGAATGTACCGCCGCTCTGGACATCGATAATTCCCTGAACAACTGAATCTGACAATGTCAGCTTACCGCCGTTTTCTACTACAATACGTACACTGCTGAGAATTTCCATATTCGTCAATGTAAGATTACATCCATTCGGAATATAAAGTGTCTGTGGGATATCTCCACTCATCACCTTCTTCCACGGCAGATCGTATCCCAGATAGCCATATGTACCGCTCTCTTTTGAACCGAACCAGGCTTCTAACCCTGCCGGCACGCGTACGCTTTCTTCTTCACCTTCTACATTCGTTCCGAATTTGCTGATTGCCCATGGTTCCATGATATCCCATGCATACAATCCGCTGTCATATTTCTTAAAATTCTCTTCTTTCAGACGTTCTGCAAGAGTTTCATCTCCTGAATAAACTCTGAACGGCAGTGTATTGCTGACTGCAGTTCGTCCCTGATCATCGGTAATGGATACTGAGACCAGATATGTCCCCGCATCTTTCGGTGTTCCGTTAAGTGTCAGATTACTGCTGATCGTCATATAAACACCTTTCATACCGCTGTCGCTGTCTGCAGGAGTTCCGTTTGCTGTGTCCGGAACGATATCTACTTTACATTTACTTCCGTCTAATTTAATCTTTGATAAGTTATCCAACTCTTCCCAGTCATTGTCTGCAGGCTCTGTTCCTTTGTTCACAAGGGCGCCATACACTTTTACTGAGCTGTTCTTATTGCTGGATGATCCTCCGACACTTGCACTTGATACACCATCGTAGTTCTTCTGTCCTACAATAGCTGCCTCGAACGAACCATCAATCTTTACATGAAGATCATATGGATCTCCCTGTCCATCGTCTTCTACAAGAGACGCATTGCCATCTTTGATAACAAGTTTGAATGTCAGATCCTCGTATCCATTTGCTGTAATGGTAATGATATCACCACTTTTCAGAACCGGAATTGTCGGATTTGCACTGTACTCTCTTGCTGCACAGACTAATTTATTGCTGCTGGTATTTTTATAATACTGGCCGCCTGACGAAACGCTATAAGATTTTTCCTCCCATGAAGTTCCGTTTACTTTTACATCTGTGATCGCGCTTACATAATCTTCAGCATTTTTAAAAGTGAATTCCCAGTCACTTCCCCAAAGATCTTTGTTGATGCTAACCTGACTCACTTCAATTTTTTTATTTCCGGCTATAGCTTTCTCTTTAAATGTAGCTGATACAGTCACGTTTTCTGCCGGCATCTTAAATGTATAAATTCCTTCTGCATTCTGGACATCAACAGATTTTCCACTTACTCCTTTTACAGTGACTGCAACTACTTCATAATTTTCGTCCGGAGTTGCTGTTACGGTAACTGTGTCACCTTCTTTTATATCTTTTGCGGCACTAAGTGTTATTTTACCATTTACTGCAGGTGTCACGTCAACAGTATATGTCTTATTGGTTGTCTCCCCAGAATTTGAAACTACTTCCGCTTTATAAGTATCTGTATAATTTACTGTTTCTTTGGTAATTTTAACAGTCAGATCCTTGTATCCGTCTGCCGAAACCTTAACTGTCCATAATTTTCCATCCGGAACTGCCAGTTTCAATGCTTTGTAACTTCCATATGCACCCGTAGCACTGCCAACTTCCCAAATATTTGTATCACTCGAGAAACTGTTGATCGTACTTTTCTTGCATTCTTTATCATTTACAATTACTTTATTAATATTATCCATCCAGGTTGTATCTTCAAACTCCAGATTTAAAACTGTTGTCCAAAGACCACTGGCCGTAACGCTCTTTACTTCTGTCGGTGCCTCTTTTGTCCCCGCTGCCATCGCAGGCGTAACTGCTGTAGAAATAATAACCAGCATGGACAGAATAAAAGATATTACTTTTTTTACATTCTTTTTCATATTTTCCTCCTCGTTAGTATTTTTACATTCTTTTTCCATTCTCACTACCATCTCAATAACAATTAGATATTGAACCCCCGCTCCTTTCATGGTATATTAAATGATAGTTTTGTTAGGCGAATCTAACCTAGGTAGCACAATGCTACCAATATTTTCCTGCCATGTCAATCCAAACTAACACTGTTGAAAATTTTTCACCAATTATAGTCTGAGGAGATTTTGTTATGAAGAAAATTTTATCAATAATACTGATCACTGCCTGTCTGGCGTGTGGATGTTCCAGTGCTTCCGGCACCGGAAAAAACACCTCAAAAAGTACAGCCAGCGAACCGGAACGCATTGATTTTTTTGCTATGGATACTACCATCAAATTCAGCGCATATGGGGATAAAAAAGTACTAAAAGGTGCAAAGAAAGTACTGACGGATCTTGAAAAGAAAGTATCCGTCACAGATTCCGGAAGTGAGATATATCATATTAATCAGAACGGTTCCGGAACCCTTACCGGCGATGTCTCTGACTTAATGCAGAAGGCACTTCAAATGTGTACCCAGACAGACGGTGCACTCGACATCTCTATCTACCCGATCGTCAAGGCATGGGGATTTACCACCGGTGACTACCAGGTACCGGATGAATCCACAATCCAGTCATTACTTCCTATGGTAGATTACACTAAGGTGGAATTTGATAAGACAACCGGCAACGTAACCATTCCTTCCGGAATGACCATCGACCTCGGAAGCATTGCCAAAGGATATGCCGGTCAGCAATCTGCCCAGTATCTTCGCGATAACGGTGTCAAATCCGCACTCTTAAACCTTGGAGGAAATGTACAGACAATCGGTTCCAAGCCCGACGGTTCTCCATGGAAAGTCGGAATCAAGGATCCGAATGGCGATACGCCTATGATGGTTCTTTCTATCACAGACCAGGCCGTCATTACCTCCGGCGGATATGAACGCTACTTTGAGCAGGATGGGCACACCTACTGGCACATCATGGATCCGGCAACCGGACATCCGGCAGACAGCGGCCTTTGTTCCGTGACAATTGTCGGCGATGATGGCGGAACCTGCGATGCGTTATCCACTTCATTATTTGTTATGGGTCTTGAAAAAGCGGCCGATTTCTGGGGAAAGAGTAATGATTTTGAAGCGGTCTTCGTAACGGATTCCGGTGAAGTCTATATCACAGAAGGCCTGAAAGATAAATTTGCACTAACAGATGATCATGCCGATACAACTGTTAAAGTTATCAGCCGTTAACAAAGAAGGCAGTGAATCAGTTTTGATTCACTGCCTTTTCTATATCGCCATGCGTTCGGAAGAAGCTGCCGGTGGCAGGCTCTGTAGATCAATATCTCATAAATCCATTCTTCCGAATCTGCTCTATGTTATTATCATGCCTTATGTTTCGCAGCCTTCTTTTATCTCCTTGCCACAAAAGCATATAACTTGCTCCTTCCTGTTATCTCTTGTTGTTTCTTGATGCTTCAAGTATAATGAAATTCATAAAGGAAATAGACGTACAGCATGTGGACTTACCACCCGATAATCCTCATGTTTTGCGATATACAGGGAGGTTATTCTCATGGGGAAACAATCTACAAGAGAAAATAAAACATTTTATCAGATTTGCCGGGAAGAAGCCGGTCTTACCAGATCAGAAGCCAGCGAAAAAATGACTGCTGTTTCTGATTCTAAAATCGAAAAGTTTGAATATGAAATGCAGGAACCCACACCTTACGATATCATCCAGATGGCTGATGCTTACAAGCGCCCGGATCTCTGCAATTATTATTGTTCTCATAAGTGTGAAATCGGACATCGTTATGTCCCGGAAGTCGAAGTTTCTGACTTATCCAATATAATCCTGGAAACCATTGCCAGTCTGAATGAGATTAATCCTCTTACCACACGTCTGATCCAGATTGCCCGTGACGGTAAGATCAGCGATGATGAAATCAAAGATTTTGCTTTTATCAGCAACAAACTGGATGAAATTTCTCTGGCAATAGATTCTCTGAATCTCTGGGTTGACAAAACAGCCGGAGAGCAGGGACTAAACATCGAATTGCTCAGAGAAGAAAAAAAGAAACAAAAATAAGTATGAAAAAACAAGGCAGCGAACCTATTTATGGTCCACTGCCGCTTTCCTTTACATATGCTGTAACTGGTTTATGATGTATTCCGTTCTGCGGATAGCTTCTTCCACCTGATGTCTGGCATTATTGATTCGATCCTGCACCATCCAATCCACAACAAATCCATCAAAAAAATAATCTGCAAAGGATAAGAAGTCTCCAGTATTGATCTTCAGATTACAAGCCATGTTCACATCATTTAATTCCCTACTGAAATTACGAAGATCATATTTCGCCTGTTCCATATTTTGTCTGGCCTGATCCATCTTGGAGTGTTTCAACATCGTAGAAAAGAATCCACCGCCAAACATATCCACCAAGCCCCAATTTTTTGCACTGTTCAGGTTTTCTTCTGCTGTCCGAAGACTACTTAACGCACGTTGTCCTGCTTCAATCGCTTCTCGTTTCTCTTTTTCTATATCATATCCCATAATTTCTTCCCTCCTCGTATTTTTATGAGTTAGATGATATAAGTGCAATGATTCCGCCGATGATCAACAATGGAAATGCAATATAAATCAGTCCGCCAACAACCATTCCTATCAAAATCACCGGGAAAAATACAACTGTACAGAGCAGCTTTAAGATTCCCCAGGATGCTTTTACACCAAATATAAAAAATTTTCCAATAAACCAGATCATGCATATAGCAAATAGTAACGATAACATATTCTACTCCTTCTGACTCCTGTTATGATTTGAATCATTCATTTTTTTGATTGTTTACTTGATATAAACTCAGATGTATTTCTCACACCAATTTTACTACTGAATTCTGGATTCTTCTCTATTTTTTCAATCATCCGAATTAACCTTATTTTCTGTGCTGTATCCATCTGCTCACCTCATTCTAACATTTCTGCCTTTTGATATTGTCAGTATAACCGGACAACTTTTCAAAATATATACCTAATACAAAGAATTGAACATATGTAATTCTCAATTTTCGAGGAATCTTAAGAAAGACCCATAGGAATTTCCCTGAGCCTATTGGTTATATAGCAGTATTTTTTTCAAACAGAATCAACTTAACATACAAATGCACTTTCCTCTTTTGCTTTCCGCAAATCTTTTAACACTGTTCCTATATCTCCCAAAATAGCAATCCCCTTATCTTCAATGAATTCCGGCAAAAACTGATATTCTGAATTTACGGAGATATAATATGCATCTTTCAAGCTGTTTGTCAGTTCCCAAAACGGTTCCTGTATAAACATCGGTGTCATGCGCCCTACTCCAAGTTCTATCAAGAGAATTTTTCTATCTTTGTTCTTTTGAATGTATTTTGAGATTTTCTCATATTCTTCTTCGTATTTTTTCCCTTGCAGAAAATTCCCATATCCTCTTACCCACGGAAACATTTCCGCACCACAATGAGGGCAGCGAGGAATCAGTTCATCCGGCACCATTGTCCCCGCTCCCATAGCCGCAATCATATCTGCCACAGGTTGTACGGCATCCCATGTTTCATCCTGACAGCACTGGGAACATTGGAAGAAACGATGATCTCCCTGAATCTCACTGACCTTTTCTTCCGGATAAATCTTTACAAACTGTGTATCCTGATTAGTCGTTAAGATATGAAAATCCTTTCCCTGCAAGATTCTATCCAAATCCAGATATGGCTCTCTGATAGGGGCATTTTGTGTAGTATTTAAAAAGGTTGCCACATATCCCCAGTGTTCATTTCTTGTAGAAAACCGATGCATCATTCCGCTAAAAGCACCTTTGAATCCATACTTATCTGCAAATTTTCCAAAATGCTCACGAAAAGAAGGGGTGTCACTATAATAAAAGTCACCACCTCCAGCCGCTGATAAACCGGATGCTCCGCCTACTACGATACACTCTGCCTCCTGCACTCTGCGAACAAATTCCTGAATCTGTTCCTCATAAGGAAGTGGTTTTTGTTTGCTCAACACTACAGCAGTACCGCCGGATGCATAGGTACTATAGTGTCTGGAATAGTTCATTTGTGTTTTCATTACCAAATTTTCATAACAGCTCATTTTTTCATTCTCCTATCTCACAACTGTAATATCTTTAACCATCTTACTTAGTCTATCCTTCCCTTTCTGATTTCCTTTAACGCTACCGTAAGATTACCATCCACACCGATGGATTTTTCTTTGATTTCCTCTGGAATGTAAATTTCGCCCTTGTTAAATGTGATATATCTTGCCTGTGGTTCTACTGCTGCAAGCTGCATCAAAGGAGCTTTAATCATCTGATTTCTCCAACCAATGCCAAATTCCAGAATTACCAGCTTCTTTCCATGTAAATTCTGAATAAATTCTTGATAGCGGGCAACCTTTTCCTTCCAATTTTTCGTTTCTGTAAACGAGGACATCTCACCCCAATTTACTTCCATATCTCCACCGCATTTTGGACATTTCGGCAGTAATTCTTTGGGTACTCTTCCGTTTACTTCCTCTTCTGTCATGGCGAGAACTGCTTTTTGATTAGGATAGACCTCGTCATGACATCTATTCTTGCACCGCATCTGGGTTAATTTCCCTTCCATTTCAAAAACACGGTCTGCCTCAAAACCTGCCGGCACAAAATGATCCTCCGCATTGGAAGTTACTACGAAATATTCTTTATCCTTTACTAGTGCATAGATGTTTTTCATAATCTCACTCGGCTCATCCTGCATAGCTTTTGCTTTAACAAGTCTACTTACAAACGCCCACTTTTCTTCTACCTTCATTGGCACTGAAAATCCGTGTAAAACACAACGCAGTCCGTATTTTTCTCTGAAATCTCCCATATTTTCCTGAAACCATGCGTCATCTGCAAAAATATTATATCCCTCTGCGATAGACAAACCATTACTGGCTCCAATCAAAATACCATCTGCGTCTTTGATGATTTGACTTATCTCTTGATATACATTCATCTTCATCACATTTCCTTTCCCGCTATGTTTTCTTTTAAATCCCGCAGGGTTTCTGCCAAATCTCCTGCTATATAAATGCCTTTGTCTTTTATATGTTCTGGAGTTGAGGATTTCTTCTGATTCAGACAGGCATAAAATACCTTTTCATTTTTGTATGTCATTTCCCAAAAAGGAAGTTTAATAATACTGGGGGTCATCTCACCAACCCCCAGCTCCAGCAGTACAACATTCTTATCTGTTCCATTCATGAGATATTTTTTTAGGAAATTCTCATATCGCCTTACACCTTCCCTCCAGTCTTTCCCCTCCAAAAATGTATCATCCCTTACCCAGGGAACCATGATTCTCCCGCACTCATTACATCTTGGCAGAAGCTCGGAAGTAACACGCAACTCCCGGATATTTTCGTTCATCCTGCGAATCATTTTTACATTGGAATAAATTTGATCATGGCAAGGCTGACTGCATTGAACATAGCCGCTGTTACCTTGATAATCGCAAATCCTTTCTTTCTGAAAAATCCGTTCAAACTGCATATCTATATTGGTTGTTAAAACAAAGACTTCTTTTTCCGCCACAATATCACGCAGGTCATAGTATGGCTGTCCTGTAGGTGCATCCCACATACTTTGTATGTAACGTGCATAATATGCCCACTGTTGTTCCGGCGATGAATAACAGTAGTAAAAACCGTCAAAGGGAGATTTCAGTCCATACCACTCCTTGAAATCTTGTAAACATTCCTCCATATAGGGTAGCCAATGATAATGGTTATATCCCGCCGCACTGGAAAGACCAGAACCACCGCCTATCAAAACGGCATCTGCCTGACGGATTTTTTCTGCCAGAAAACTGACTTGTTCCTCCTTTTGCATACACCACTTTATCTCCTTTTTTATATCAGATTCCACACCTTTTATTTTGCTTGACTTTTATTTTTTTACTTGTTAAAATTAAATTTACATCAAGTATTAAAGTCATGTTATCATGTAAGTTTAAAAATTGCAAGAAGAAAATTCGAGGTGACAAATGAAATATTCCACAAAGCTTAGTGACACCATTCATATTCTTATATTTATTGCTCTTGGAGATGACGAACAACTCTCCAGCACAAAAATTGCAGAAAGTATCAAGACAAACCCGGCTTATGTCAGACAACTTATGGCAACCCTGAAAAATGCAGGCATTGTTGTCAACACACAAGGTCATGCGAATGCCGCTCTTGCAAAATCGGCAGATAAAATCAATATGTATGACATCTACCGAGCTGTAGAGGGCGATAAGCCGCTGCTTCACCTGGACACAGATACCAATCCGGATTGTGGAATCGGTATCAACATTCAATTCGCTATTGGGGACTTCTATCATGAAATTCAAAATATGGTAGATGAAAAAATGAAATCCATTACATTGCAGGATATTATTGATCGGTATTATTTTAAAATCAGGAAAGTTAAAAACCTTTAAAATTGAATGTGTCATCGGTATCACTGATGATGACAAACATGGCTGTTCTCTGATCGCCGATCATATCCAGTTCCATTTCGTCATACGACATGCTTTCTCGAAGCTCCTGAATATCAAATGGTGAAAGTCTGGCACCACAGGAAAGCAAAATCGATTTTGCAGTTTTGCCAGTAACAAAATGTCAATAGTTTTTTAATCACTTTTTCAAAAAAGGCAAAAAAATAGAACGTATAGATTATTTCCATACGCTCTATCTCACATTTCATATTAAATTTTTGAATTCTACAAACTTGAAATTAGCGATTTCTTTTTCCGGTATTCTCTGTCCCACGGATTTCCTCATGATAGAAATAATCTACGATCACCGGATGCCCCTGCGGGACTCTGCCATAAGGCATTTCATTATCCACAAAGGCACAATCATACTTCTTAGCCATTTTCTCAGCTTTTACTTCAAGTGCTTCAAAGTAGCTGCGGTTATGCTTGTTATAGATCTCGTCGTAAAGTGGTACAAGATCAGGATATTTTCCGGCGATATAATCCATAATTGTCTTTTTGAAACCGCCTCGAAGATTGAGATTTTCGAGCCAGAACAGATCGCACTGATCCTTTACCCGCTCAAAGATTGCTTCAAAATCCGTGATACCGGGGAATACCGGGGATACGAAACAGACTGTACGGATACCTGCCTCATATACCTGCTTCATAGCAGCGATACGGTGCTCAATGCTCGAAGCAGAATCCATATCGTTCTTGAAATTTTCATCTAGTGTGTTGATCGACCATGAAACGGTTACACGTCCAAGCTTCTTCAACAGATCAATATCCCGTACCACAAGATCCGACTTTGTGCAGATCAGAATATCTGCGTCACTGCCGATCAGCTGCTCCAGAAGTTTTCTGGTATTCCCGAATTTCTCCTCCTGTGGATTGTAGCCATCTGTCACAGAACCGATGACCACCCGCTGTTCGGCATATTTCTTCGGATTTTTAATTTCCGGCCAATGCTTCACATCAAGGAAAGTGCCCCATTCCTCCTTGTGCCCGGTAAAGCGCTTCATAAAAGAAGCATAGCAATACTTGCAGGCATGTGTACATCCCACATAGGGATTGACCGAGTAACCGCCTACCGGCAGACTAGACTTAGTCATGATGTTCTTTGTTTCCACCTCACGAATGAGGATTCCATTTATTACTTCTTCCATGATTTCTGTACCTCTAACACTTTATTAAATTCTTCCGGCATTTCCTGAATCATATTTTCATCCCCTATGATAGGGACAAGATCTTCCTTCATAAACACCGGAATGCCGAGCTTATGTGCCTGGTCCGTCAGAGACCATGCCCATTCCGGCTCCGTATGAATCTTCCTACTCTGAGCTCCGGTCATGGTGCCGACAACGATCCAATTGATTCCGGAAAGGTCAACTGTGCCGGGATCATCGAATAACGGCTCAAAGGTAACATGGTAATGTTTTGCTCTGACGTTTTTCCGAAGGGCGTCGATACGCCACAGTTCTGCTTTCCTCGTCACCGTAACGCCAAACCATGCGTTTTCCAGATCGGTATCAAAATCCAGCAAATCAGGTCGCTTGGTAAGGAACAGGAACTGATGCTGTGGATTTTCACGAATCTTTGCAAATACCTCGTCTCTCCATTCCGGCTTCCATCCGGAGAGATCGCTCATCCCGGTAAGAAGAAAGTTCTGCGGACGTTTCTTTTCCATCATCTTGAGCTTACCCGGAAAGAATTCAGGGTCAGCGAAGTCATCAATCATATGCCAGCGTTTCACGTTGTTGCGGGCATAGCAATATGTACACCCCACTGTGCAGCCAATGACGATATTCATGTTCTGAATCTGATCTTTGATACAAATACTCATGACTTCTGCCACTCCTCAAGATTCTTTCTGATGCGGTCGAGGCATTCCTCAAACCGGATAATTTCTTCCTCTGAAAAATCTTTGTAGTAAATACTGCCCATCTCATCAGATACAGAATCGTACTCACCCTTTAAGGCATGTGCTTTCTCAGTCAGAAACAGGAGTGTTTTCCTTTTGTCCGTTTCAGACTGAACACGGCTTATCAGCCCTTGATTTTCCATTCTTTCCAGCATCGTAGTAAGAGATGTTATCGCTAATCCGCATTTAGTCGAGAGTGACCTGATTGAGATACCATCCTCCTGCCACAGCACATAAAGAATACGTCCCTGGGCTCCATTAAACGCATCAATATTCTTTTCACTGAGAATCTTCTCAAAAATCCGGTCTCCAAGCTGTTTTATTTTGGTAACAAGAAATCCTCCATTCATTTCCATACAAAAGCTCCTATATAGTAGTTTATTAAAAACATACTATATAGGAGCTTTATTGTCAACAGTTTATATGTCTTAATAGGTAAATTCCGTTTTTTTTCAATTCTCCAAACTGGAATTGTTCAAGCTTTTCAAATACTAACGTCCTTAATTCTGTTCAATAATTGATTTATAGTAGTTACCAAAGTCAGCAAGTGAATTAACAATTGGAAGCATTTTTGTTCCGAGTTCCGTTAAGCCGTATTCAACTTTCGGTGGCTGCTCATGGTAATCGTGGCGATATGCCAGCCCATCACTCATCATTTGTCTTAAACTATCTGTCAAAACCTTTTGTGAAATACCATCTATACTTCGTTGTAGCTCATTGAATCTCCATGGACGCTCTTTTAAGTTACGCAAAATCAGCAGTTTCCATTTTCCTCCGATAAGAGATACTGCTGTTGCAACTGGGCATTCCGGTAATTCTTCTTTTGCTCGCATAATTCTCACCTCCGAGTCTATTGTAACACATTCATTTTTGAGTGTACAGTTACAAAAAGGTGCGTACTTGTTTTTGTATGTGTCTCACACTATACTAATACCAAGCAACCAGAAACTACAAATTAACTATGGAGGTACTATTATGGCAAATTACACAAAAACAACTATTGGAAATGAAAACCGAATTGAGCTGCATGAAAAGTTGTCATTAACAGGTGCAGAAATCAGTTTAAACAAACTACCTGCAGGAGCAAATGTCCCATTTGTTCATTCTCATAAAGAAAATGAAGAAATCTATGGAATTCTTTCAGGTAAAGGCAAAGCCATAATTGATGGAGAAGAAATCAGTCTTTCAACTGGAAACTGGCTAAAAATCGCACCTACTGCAAAGCGTCAGTTTTTTGCATCCGATATTTCTGGAATTACTTATATCTGCATTCAGGTAAAAGAAAATTCTCTGGAACATTTTACAGCAGAGGATGCCGTAATCGGCTAATTAAAAGTATTTATTTACAAAAATGCACAGTTCACGATAAGCTAAGAACTGTGCATTTCTTTTTTGTTCAATATTACGTTTTCTCAATTTTTCAATCCTTACACTTCCACCACGCCTTACGATTGGCAAAGACCGTAACCTGAGTTGGAAGTAACGGATAATTTCTGTCCGACCACTCGGCAGCTATATCCGGCAGAATGTTATATTAAATGAAAAAATCATTTGATATCATAACAAAAGTTATATTATTCTCTTCTTATATGTGCATATAATCCCAACTATAATGATAGTTATGTAATAAAGAATAGTACGAGCATTTTTAATTTTATCAGCTATCATAATTCTGTATGCCTCCTTCTTCCATGAGATTACAGCAAACGTAGTAGTAATGTCTATCAAAAGGCTTTTACATATTAGATAAAAGCATGTAAAATTTCTTTTACATAGCTTAATTGCGGTCTATTTAGCTTGTTTCTTGACTACTCAGGAAAAATATTTCTACCCTCGCCCCACCTGTATTTTCAGAATTTGAAAGTTTAATACCTCCACCATATTTTTCAGCCACAGTTTTTGCAAAAAATAGTCCCATCCCATAATGGGCTTCGCCATTTCTACTTGTGTCATCCATAAAAAACTGCTCTGTGCCATGCAATAATGCTTCTTTTGTAAATCCTGATCCGCTATCCTCCACAATGAATGTCAGCCGGCCATCCTGCTCCTTTGCGTCAATATAAATGATTCCATTTTCTTTTGTATGCTCCACTGCATTCTGAATCATATTCATTACGGCCCGGAACATTGGATCATAAGCAATCGTTACCTTTTTATCACTTTGTCCCGCCTTCCAATCTATTTTCTGGTGATAGATTTCTACCAGTCCGAGTGCCTGTTCCTTTATATCTGCGAAAAAATCTTCTAACCTCACCGTTGTATAGGTAACATCACTGCAATTCCATGATTTTGTGACATCTATCAACTGTTTTACATAACTTTGTATCTGTGTTGTGCCGTTCAAAACATAAGTGATATTATTCTTCTGTTCTGTGGTCAGTTCAGTCTCTGAAAGTAGTTCTGCATTTCCCCGTACAATCGTAAGAGGTGTTTTAATATCATGCGCCAAAGCAGACATCTGTTGTTTCTTTTCCTGCTCTGTTTTCCACTGCTTTTCTAAAGATTCTCGCAATGCATCTCGCATATCATCGATTGCCGATAAACAGTCATCAAACTCTTTGATACCGGAACAGGATGTCTCATATTCCAGATTTTGATCCTTTATTTGTCCGATTGCGTCTAATACAGGCTGCATCTGCTTTTTGATTCTTTTTCCAAAACATATGGACGGAATGATGATAATCGCTACCGCTCCAATCACAGACATAATACTCATCACATTCTGTGGTTCTATAAAATGCTCCCTCAAAAAAGCTGAATGATATTGAGGTGTCAGGCGATATTGCAATACAACATATTCATTTTCCCTTACAATTACTTTATAAAAATATTTCCCGGATGCGTTTCCGTACTTTGCAACATTCCATGCTATCTGTTCGTATTGTTCTGACAGATCTCCACCTATTTTCTCTCCATTCTCTGAAAAGATTACATAATCACAAAGTGCGGGAATCATCTCAGCAGTCACTTTATCTGCACGTAGAATCGTATCATATGCTTCATTAATCTTTTGCTCTGCATAATTTGCCGGATAAATACAGCCCACACTAATCAAAAGGCACAGCAGCAGATAAGCAACAATCACCAAACCAACTAATGATCCAAGCATGACCAGTACATATCTCATAAAAATCCTGCTGAGTGCATTGCTTCTCTTTACTCTTCCCATTTATATCCAATCCCCCAGACTGTTTTTATCGGCATATAATCATAATCCGCAAATTTTGCTCTTATATTTTTGATATGCGTGATTATAGTACTGTCATTACTCTCATTGTCAAAGCCAAAGACCGCTTCCAATATCTGTTCCTTCGAGAAAACCTGTCCTCTGTTTTTAGCCAGAAATTCACAGATTTCGTACTCTGCTTTCGTAAACGGAAGTTCTTTATCATCCATCAACAGTTTCTTTTGAGACATCTGAATGCAGACTCTCCCTAAAACCATCCTGACAGAATGTTCCCTGTGCTCTCTTCTAAGATGTGCATTGATCCTTGCCCGAAGTTCCATCACTCCAAATGGCTTTGAAATATAATCATCTGCTCCTAAAGAAAGTCCGTTTACCAGACTGTTTTCCTCCGTTTTTGCCGTAAGAAACAAAATCGGACAATCCACAAGTATCCTAATTCTTTTGCATAATTCGAAGCCATCAATTCCAGGCATCATAATGTCCAGTAAAATCAGGTCATAACGATGTAATTCTTCCATATTAATTTTTAGTGGATTACTTACTTTGGTAACCAGATGTCCATCCTTATTCAAAATGCTTTCTATCATTTCCAAAATTGCCGGTTCATCATCAACTGCCAGTATTTTTGCCATAGTTTCCCTCGATTCTATTCCGATATTCTGTTTCCTTCCCAGTGGTTTACCCACCAAAAATAGTATACCATACTAATCCCTGTAAATATTAAGCAACCTGGTATGAATGACAACCATTCACCTACACTAGTTTCTCCCAATACAGATTGCAGATAAGTATATGGTACTCTACCCGTCCAGCAGACAAATACATATTTCCACACATAATCTCCAAGTCCGGTAAGCATCAATGCACTAATTAGTCCTGATATAATCCCTGCTCCAATGGATACCCCTTTTCCAAACTGAAAAGCCAGAATCAGCTGCCACAGATAAAGTGGAGCACTGCTTCCCCACAGCAGCAATGCTGCAAATATACATCCTTTCATGATTTCGATATCGCTTGATGCGATTCTTCCAAATCCAATTCCGAATATGATTGCTGTCAATAGGATAGAGCACAGACACAAAACCAGTAGCATCAACAGTTTCGATAAAAATGCTGCAGGTTTATCCGGTAAAGACAACAGATTTTGAAAATCACCTGCATTTTGTTCCTGTTCCATCACACTTGCTGTAAAAATTCCAATAAGTACCGGAAGTCCTGCTCCTATTGCCTGATAAAATGCAATCACTTTCATATTTTCATTCCATGGTGAAAAAAAGTAATATATTAAAAATATAACGCTGGTTATAATCGGAATCAGTAAGTGTGCCAGAATCACAGATGTTCCTTTCATCTTTCGCAACTCTGCATTAAGAGATCTTCCAATCATCTTATTTCACCTCTCTTCTCTCAAACCATTTCAAAAACAGAACCGTTACAAAAACAAACCAGATGATTGAGAGACACATTCCCGGAACAATGACTCCCGTATCCAAAAGAGGATTCCCTGCTTCTGCGGCAAGTCCATTTGGTAAAACATGAAGCAACGGGCACATCATTCGCATAGGGATTGCAGAAACAAGTACATACCAGATTCTGGTTTGTGATATTACCACACCGCTGACGGTAATAAATAGGCAGACGAACAGGTTTACAATCATTCCAAATCGTTCACTTAAAAATAAAGCTACCGGAATCTCCCATAACTCAGAAACCGTCAGAAACAATACTGCAATCAACGCTCCTCCAACTGGAACATGTGTCGTTAGAAGAAAGCCTCCAAGCGTTGCTCCTGCAAACACAATCACATTAGAAAACAAAATCATGTACCCAATATAAATAATTTTCCCCAGCAACAATTTTCTTCTGTCTGTGGGAATAGTCATTAAATGATAGTATTTTATCTTTTTCTCCTGCGCCACAGAAAGATAACAAAATAGAGCAATCATCCCCGGCAGCAAAAGTGTATACCACCAGTTCCAAACACTTTCTGCATAAGCATTTGTCATCCCAAGAGTAAATATAAATGCCATGACAAATGTAAGAAGAGGAAATCCCCAGATAAACTTTTTTCGCATGGTTCTTTTGGCTTTTTGATGTTCTGCTTTTATAATATTAACCATGGATTTCACCTGCTTTCTGGTTTTTTCTTACCACATTCATAAACAAATCTTCAAGATTATCTCCCTGCTTTAATGCTCCTTCGTATCCTAAGATTCCACCTGAAATAATCCCGACTTTATCTGCAAGTAACTGTACCTCTGAGAGAATATGACTGGAGAGAATTACAGTGATTCCCTGTTCCGGAAAAGACCGGATCAGCTCTCGTAATTCCTCGATGCCTATTGGATCTAATCCATTCGTAGGTTCATCCAATATCAAAAGTTCCGGTTCTCCAAGCAATGCCATTGCAATGCCTAGTCTTTGCTTCATCCCCAAAGAAAACTGTCCTGCTTTCTTCTTTCCGGTGTTTGTAAGTGATACAATCTGCAAGACCTCATCAATTCTGTTTTCATCTGTACCAAGCAATAATTGTCTTACCTTCAAATTCTCTCTGGCGGAAAGATTTTCATAAATAGGCGGATTTTCAATTAACGCTCCTATTTTTGATAAATCTTTCCTATCCAAAAGTTTTCCATCAAAGTAAATCTTTCCTGCAGTTGGTTTCATCATACCGGTCAGCATTTTCAATGTGGTAGATTTACCAGCGCCATTCGGTCCAAGCAGTCCATAAATCTGTCCCTTTTCGATATTAAGTGAAACATTATTTACCGCTTTCTGTTTTCTAAAATATTTACATAGATTTTGTGTCTGTAACATCATTTCCATCTTTACTATCCTTCCTTCTATATTTCATTTCTTACTGAAATATAACCTAACAGAAAAAAATAAAGATTTGATGAAGATTTATTCCCGTATGGAATAAACCATCAATTGAATATCATTATCAGAACTCGGCTTTCCACTGAAATCAGCAAAGCTGTTACAAATACGAAGTCCTAATTTACAGAATATCTCCGTGATTTCATCCAAACTATATAACCTTATAGGATTTCCTTCTTTCATTTCAGGCTTATAAAGTGCTTCTCCATACATATAGTCTACCTGCCCATATATCAGCGTTTTTCTATCCTTCTCCCATTCAAAAGCAGATAATGTAAGTCCCTTTTCTCCTGCATCCCATAACTTGCAAGGGAAATGTGTTTGGGCATAGCTTCCATTCATGATATCCATAAAGTGCTTTCCACCATTTTTTAATGCTTTCGCAATGACAGAAAAAATCTTATGATTTTCCCCATCGTCTTCAAGATATCCTATTGCTCCATCCGCCATATTCAGCACAACATCAAATTCCTCATCAAATGTGATCGTGCGAATGTCCTGACAAATGAACTTTGCATTCAAATTTTCTTTTTTTGCCTGCTCGTTTGCATAATCTATGTACGCCGGTGTAATATCAATACCGGTAACATCATACCCACGTCTGGCAAACTCCAGTGAGTGCCGACCAAATCCACATGCAAGATCAAGTATCTTTTCCGTTCCTTTTAAATGTAACTGCTTGATTAGAAAATCTACTTGTCTGTTGGCGTCTTCTACCCATGACATATTCTGAATATCCAGCGTTCAATTTTTCTGATACCAGTCTTTTTCCATTGCTTTCATCTAAATTTACCTCCTGCTTTTCATCATTCAAAAATCTGTCCCAGAAGTTTTTTCTTCTCCATATACGGGAACTCTCTATCAAATGCCTCTGCTTCCTTTTCATTTACCAGATACCCTGCCGGAGGTGCATACTCTCCTGTAATTCCATTAAGATATCCCGGTATCAGTTCTTTGCACAGAAAGAAAGATGCATCCTCGCCTTCCGGCAATCCATGATAGCGGATATCGGGCATTTTTCTCCATTGGAACGAGCCTTAACGCTTGTTTGCCATTCGTGTCCGCAAGTACCTTTCCACCATACTTTTTTATTTGAACCAAAGGTAATATCATCAGGTGTAAGCGGTAAATTCTTCTCCGACCATTCCGTAATAAGCTCTGGGTGTACTTCTGCTAAACTGTTGTTCATAGCCAAACCTCAACCTCCTTGTGCTTAGAGTATATGAAGTTTTGGCTTTATCTTGTAGTTTGCGAATATCCGTATAAATAGAAAAAGCCCTTTGAGAAAAGGATTTCTCCTCTCCCAAAGGGTAGTTTAACTTTTATTTAGAATTATCTTTTTTAATAACTAAGTTATAATTGCTATCATAATACAGTCCAAGTTCTCTACACATTCTATCGTTCACATTATCTAATGCTTTCTTATATTCTGCATACGTTGGAGACAGAACCATTAAATTAGGAATGAATATATCGTTATATCCTTTATTTTGTAACTCTTTCTGCATTTTTCTCTGTGCAATAAATGCTGGATGGTATTTCATTATACCGTTTTTCATTTTAGCACCTTTCCATACTTTTTCTTTTAGTCTTTCATATTCACTTTCACTCATATCACGATAATAGGCTATCATCTCATCTGCGGTTCTGGTTTTTTGTGCAATCCCACCTATCATCTTCGCACCTATTCCCATAATAAAAGGAACTTTCAATGTCGTTTCATCGCAATATTCTAATATATTCTGTAGTGCCTGCTTCTGTTCCAGAGTCTTCAACCTTACATTAAGAAATGGTTTGAAATGACTTTTAAAATAATCTCCCCATTCTTTTCCCGGTAGCAAAGACTCAATTGCATTTTCAACGGTTTGATAATCAAGTGCCTCATTTGCTTTGTCTGCGTCACCATCATCTATAAATTGCTTCAAAGCTTCAAGTTCTGAGTCTTTTAAAACTTTTTCCTGCACTTTTTCTTGATAAATACGAAGAAGAATACTTTTGTCGCCAGTTTCCAAAAGGCTCTGTATGTCTTTAATACTAATACCGAGTTTTCTATATACTGAAATCTTTTTTAAAGTTTCAACATCTTGTGCAGTATAGTTACGATAACCATTGTTATCTTTATCCACTGACAGCAATCCTTTTTCTTCATAATACTTAACTGCACGCTTTGTCATTCCAACCTCATTTATAATTTCATTTAATAACATCCGATGCACCTCCTTATGATTTATGTTGATAGTATAAGCGTATACGCTGCGTGCAGGTCAAGAGTTTTTCGTCTTTCTTCTAAAAATGGGCAATCCCGATTTCAGGACTGCCCATTCATTCTGCCAATTATGCGATTTTTTCTTGCTTGCACCGATTTCTGCATCAATTGATGTAAGTTTGATGTAAATCGCTGTTTTTTTAGTTTTTTATCAAATGAAGTACGTCCCGTCTATTCGGTAAAACGGTACATCTTTACATCATCTTAATAGAGCTTTGCACCTGCTGGAATATGGTCATCAACCATCAGAAGATGGAGCTTTTCTTCGCCTTCTTCTTCGTGGATAGCACTGAGGAGCATACCGCAAGAGTCAATGCCCATCATAGCTCTCGGTGGAAGATTTGTGATAGCGATAAGCGTCTTTCCAACCAGTTCTTCAGGCTCATAAAAGCTATGAATACCGCTTAAAATGGTTCTGTCTGTGCCTGTTCCGTCATCAAGAGTAAACTGTAACAGTTTCTTTGACTTCGGTACTGCAACACACTCTTTAACCTTTACTGCACGGAAATCTGACTTACTGAATGTATCAAAATCAACAAATTCCTCAAATAAAGGCTCTACCTTTACCTTAGAAAAATCAATCTTTTCAGACTCAGTTTTTACATTTTTTTCAGGTGCTTCAGAAGCTGTATTATTTACATCATTTTTCTTATTTACACCATCTAAGGACTTCATTGTCGGGAATAATAATACATCACGAATAGCCTGTGCATCTGTCAGTAACATTACCAGTCTGTCGATTCCGTATCCGATTCCACCTGTTGGCGGCATACCGATCTCCAGTGCGTTCAGGAAGTCTTCATCTGTGTGGTTGGCTTCTTCATCACCTGCTGCAAATGCTTCTTCCTGTGCTGCGAAACGCTCTCTCTGGTCGATTGGGTCATTTAACTCTGAGTATGCGTTACACATCTCACGACCGTATACATATAACTCAAAACGCTCTACATAGTTCGGATCTTCCGGATTCTTCTTTGTCAGTGGTGAGATCTCAATCGGATGATCTGTTACGAATGTAGGCTGGATCATCTTCTCTTCACAGAACTCATCAAAGAACAGGTTCAGGATATCCCCCTTCTTGTGGCGCTCTTCGTATTCTACGTGATGCTTGTCTGCTAATGCTTTTGCTTCTTCGTCTGTCTTAACTTCTGAGAAGTCAACACCTGCGTATTTCTTAACAGCATCGATCATGGAAATTCTTTCGAATGGTTTTGCCATATCGATGACTGTTCCGTTGTAGCTGATCATTGCACTTCCACATACCTTTTCTGCAAGGTAACGGAACATGCTCTCTGTCAGTTCCATCATTCCTTCATAGTCTGTATATGCCTGGTATAATTCCATCAGTGTAAATTCCGGGTTGTGACGTGTGTCTACACCTTCGTTACGGAATACTCGTCCGATCTCGTATACTCGCTCAAGTCCTCCGACGATCAGTCTCTTCAGATATAATTCCAGAGAAATACGAAGTTTTACATCTTCGTTCAGAGCATTGTAATGTGTCTCAAATGGTCTTGCAGCTGCTCCACCTGCGTTGCTTACCAGCATTGGAGTCTCTACTTCCATGAATCCACGTCCGTCTAAGAAGTTACGGATCTCTTTGAGGATCTGAGAACGTTTGATAAATGTCTCTTTTGACTCTGGATTCATGATCAGGTCTACATATCTCTGACGGTAACGTGTATCTGTATCTGTTAATCCGTGGAACTTCTCCGGAAGGATCTGTAAGCTCTTGGAAAGAAGTGTCATCTTCTCTGCATGGATAGAGATCTCTCCGGTTCTTGTTCTGAATGCAAATCCTTCTAATCCGAAAATATCACCGATGTCAGAACGTTTGAAATCTGCATAAGATTCTGTTCCGATAGCATCTCTTGCAACATATACCTGGATGCTTCCCTGAAGATCCTGAATGTTACAGAAAGAAGCTTTACCCATAACTCTCTTGAACATCATACGTCCTGCGATTGCTACGTGGATTGGATTGGCATCCATGATGCTTCTTCTCTCTTCATAATCTTTCTTCAGAACCTCTTTTGCCTGCTCTTCATCCATACCTTCTACATCTGGTGTATGATGATCTTTTAAAAGTTCTGCCTCATGTGCTTCATACAGACTCTTCACTTCCAGTGAGTGATGTGTCTGATCGAATTTTGTGATCTTGAACGGATCTTTTCCATTCTGCTGCAGTTCTGCTAATTTATCACGGCGAACCTTTCTTAACTGGTTCACGTCCTGTTCCTGTCCATTGTTCTGCTGCTTAGCCACTTTTTTATTCTCCTTCCTTATCTGAATTCAGACCTCCCGTGTAAGAGAGGCCTGAGTCTTGTGTCCTGGTTATTCTTCGACGGGTATCTGCCTGTCTCTTATAATGAACGGCTGATGTCCAGTACCTTGTACTCCATTACTCCAGCCTGTGTCTCTACTGTTACGACATCTCCGATCTGTTTGCCCATCAGAGCCTGACCAACTGGTGATTCGTTAGAGATCTTTCCTTCCAGACTGTTCGCCTCTGTAGAACCGACCAGTTTGAATTCCATCTCTTCGTCAAATGTGATGTCGAATACTTTTACAGTACATCCGATGTTGATCTTATCGAAATCAACTTCATCTTCTACTACAACTTCTGCATTCTTAAGAATTGCTTCCAGTTCTTCGATACGTGCTTCAATGTCTCTCTGCTCGTCTTTTGCTGCATCGTACTCAGCGTTCTCTGATAAGTCTCCCTGTTCTCTTGCTTCTTTGATCTTCTGTGCAATCTCTCTACGTTTTACAACCTTGAGGTTTTCAAGTTCGTCTTCCAGTGCTTTTAAACCAGCATAAGTAAGTAATTTTTTCTTTGCTTCCATCTGTCTCCTGCTCCTTTTTCTGTTCCATATTACTCTGACATTTTTATGCCTGAATCATCTATCTGAATATTTAATCTGTCATAGAATAAAGATACTTTCACAATTTCATTATTATACATAAATGCGTGTTTTATGTCAATGTTTTTGTCTCTTGTATATCCCTATTTTACGCCTGTTCTTTTCATTTTCCGACGGTATCTATTATTCAGATTCTCTGTTTATACAATCGCCTTGTCCAGAAGTTCCACCAACTCTTCATAAGATTCCACCTGGTTGATCGCATCCCTGAGTTTTGCAGAACCTTTCATTCCCTTTGTGTACCAGGCAACATGCTTACGCATTTCCCTGATCCCGATAAAGTCTCCCTTGAATTCAATCTGTAGTCTTGCATGTCTGAGCATTGTCTCTTTGATCTTCTCCGGAGTCGGTCTCGGAGGAACAACACCGGTTCTTTCATATTCCTGAAGTTCATGGAAGATCCATGGATTGCCCTGTGCACCTCTTCCGATCATCACGCCGTCACAGCCGGTTTCTCTTCTCATCTGAAGTGCCTTTTCTCCTGAAATTACATCACCATTTCCTATCACCGGAATGGATACGGCTTCTTTGACCTGACGGATGATATCCCAGTCTGCTTTACCGGAATAATACTGTTCCCTTGTCCGTCCGTGCACGGCAACTGCCGCACCGCCTGCATCTTCAATGATCTTTGCGATCTCTACAGCATTGATATGATCATCGTCAAATCCTTTCCGGATTTTCACCGTTACCGGCTTTTCGATTGCTTTCGACACTGCCGATACGATCTCATGTACCAGCTTCGGATTCTTCATAAGTGCAGAACCTTCGCCGTTCCGTACTACCTTCGGAACCGGACATCCCATATTGATGTCCAGGATCTGGAACGGCAGCTCTTCGATCATTTTCGCCATCTCGCTCATGATCTTTGGATCGGAACCAAAGAGCTGTAACGACACCGGATACTCTTCCGGATGGATCGCAAGTAATGCTTTGGTATTCTTATTTTTATACTGCAGGGCTTTCGCGCTGATCATCTCCATGCACAAAAGTCCGGCTCCCTGCTCTTTACAGAGCAGTCTGAACGGCAGATCCGTTACTCCCGCCATCGGCGCGAGAATATATGGATTTGCCAGATTAACATTCCCGATTTTCATCTTTCTACTCCTGTTAATTAATTTTAATTACTATTATCTTCTGTCCTGGTTATCCCTGAACAATTTACAAACATCTTCTATTTTCGATTATTCCAGGATACTTATCATTCTTCTCACAATTATACTTCATTTCCTGCAAGAAACACACAGCACTATATATCAGCTAAGATAGCCCCACTCTTACACTGGCGGAACCATCTTGATATATAGTGCTGCACATTTCTCTGAAAGTCTACATTATCAACACCGTAGATTATTTACTTTTTTTATTCTTTTCGTAAATGAACCGAAGTCCTTTTAACGTAAGCTGTGAATCATACACATCGATCATGTCTGTTTCATTCGCAATCATCTTGCCAAGTCCGCCGGTTGCAATAACCTTTGCATCCGGGTAGCCGGACTCTTCTTTCATACGCTTAATGATATATTCAGTCTGACCGATCTGACCATATACAAGGCCTGCCTGCATTGCCGTGATCGTCTCTTTTGCGAGAATGGAATTCGGCTTGCGGATCTCGATTGCCGGAAGCATATCTGCCTCTCCCCAGAGAGACTGTGCCGAAGTACGGATTCCCGGTGCGATCACGCCCGCCTCAAATGTTCCGTCTGGGCCGATCACATCAAATGTCGTTGCCGTTCCGAAGTCTACCACGATCGCCGGTCCACCATATAAGGTGTAAGCACCGACTGCATCTACGATACGGTCCGGGCCGACCTGTCTCGGGTTCTCCGTGACGATACGGATTCCCGTCTTAATTCCTGCAGATACAACCACCGGCTTTACGCCGAAATATTTGATAATCGCACTGCCGAGTGAATGCATCACATCCGGCACTACGGATGCAAGGATCACTGCATTGATCTTCGAGCTTTCGATCCCGTGTCTTTCTACCAGTTCCTGTAAAGTAATTCCATATTCATCCGATGTTCTCGGCTGCTTTGTCTTCATACGGAATGTGCCAAATAATTCGTCTTTGTTAAACACTCCGAGTGTAATGTTCGTATTTCCTACATCGATTACAAGAAGCATCTTTCTCCTCCTGTTTTGTCTGTTTCCTTATAGTTACTCTTCGCTGTTTATCTCTTCACCCAGGAAGAATACTTTATAATATAACTGCAATGCCTGCAGAAGATCCTGCTTGTCTCTCTGCAGCTGCTTGATCTTAAGCTGGCTTCCAATGTCATCGAACATCGGGTCAAAATCATCGGAGGTTACTTCAAAGCATAATTCCCCGTTCTCTTCGAATACCAGCGTCAGGATTCCTCCTACATCATGCACATACAACACGCACATGATCTTCAGTTCATTCTTTACATCATCCGGGAGCTGTTCAAAATCCGGATTCAGATAATATTTTTCTTCATATGAATTGGCGCCGCAAAGCACCACTTTTTCATCATACATACCCATAAACACCTCTAACTGATACCTCTCCGGCATAGATTTCTTTTTCTTTCCCATCCGGCGTTCTTACAATCAGTTCTCCAGTCTGATTGATGCCGATGGCGTGCGCTTTATATTCATTTCCTGGTTCCAGGACCTTGACCTCCTGATCCCGGTTCACCAGCATGGAATTATAAAGTTCCTGTAAGCCCGACAGATCTTCCGTCTCAATGAAGATCTCATAGCATTTTTCAAAGCTCTTCATCACTGCTGCGATCAGCTCGGAACGCTTTACGCTCTTTCCGAGTTCCAGCTTAAGTGAGGAAGCCGTTGCCTTAATATCATCCGGAAATGTATCCTGATTCACATTGATTCCGACACCGATCACGACATGATTGATATAGTCGATCTCCGTACTCATTTCCGTCAGAATACCGCAGATCTTCCGGCCGTTCACCACGATATCATTCGGCCACTTGATCTTCGTCTCAAGTCCGGTCACTTCCTGGATACCTTCTGCCACAGCGATCGCCATAAGTAACGTAAGCTGTGGTGCCTTTACCGGCGGAATATCCGGATACAACAGGATCGTCATATAGATACTGCTTCCGGACGGTGATTTCCAGACACGGCCTCTGCGGCCTTTTCCTGCCACCTGCATATCTGCCACGAATAAAGTACCGTGAGCAGCCCCGTTATCTCCGGCTTCTTTGGCACGATTATTGGTCGAGTCAATTTCATCGTAATATACGACATTTTTTCCTGCCCATTTTGTGTCTACAAGACTTTCAATCTCTGCTTTTGACATAACATCCGGACTGTCGATAAGGCGGTAGCCTTTGTTGCGCACCGCCTCTATCTCATAACCTTCTTTTTTAAGCTGGTCGATCACTTTCCAGATGGCCGTTCTGGATACCTGAAACTGTTCGCACAACTGCTGTCCGGAAATATATGTATCGCTTTCTTTTAACAAACGTAATATTTCTGATTTCATAATCTGTCTGATCTTGCCTACTCTCTTTCACCAAGTGTTGCCACCATGACAGCCTTGATCGTATGCATACGGTTCTCTGCCTCGTCAAATACTTTTGACTGTGGAGACTCAAATACTTCATCTGTAACTTCCATATCGTCCAGACCGAATTTGTCATGGATCTGTTTACCAATCTTTGTCTTCAGATCGTGGAATGCCGGCAGACAGTGTAAGAAGATTGCCTGTTCTCCTGCATTTGCCATTACTTTCTTTGTCACCTTGTATGGGGACAGTTCGCGGATACGTTCTTCCCATACTTCGTCCGGCTCACCCATGGATACCCATACATCCGTACAGATAACGTCTGCATCTTTGGTTCCGCTTTCGATATCTTCTGTCAGTGTGATGGTTGCTCCTGTCTCTTTGGCATATCCTTTGCAAGTCTCTACCAGTTCCTCATTCGGGAAATAGTTCTTAGACGTACATGCCACAAAATGCATACCTAATTTGGCACATGCGATCATCAGGGAATTGCCCATATTGTATCTTGCATCACCCATGTATACCAGTTTGATACCTTTCAGATGTCCGAAATGTTCACGAATCGTCAGCATATCCGCCAGCATCTGTGTCGGATGATACTCATTCGTCAGTCCGTTCCATACTGGAACGCCTGCATATTTGGCCAGTTCCTCCACAATCTCCTGTCCAAATCCACGATACTCGATTCCATCAAACATTCTTCCGAGAACTCTTGCTGTATCTTCGATACTTTCTTTCTTCCCAATCTGTGAACCTGAAGGATCAAGGTAAGTCGTTCCCATACCCATATCGTGAGCAGCTACTTCGAAAGAACAGCGGGTTCTGGTACTGGTCTTTTCAAAGATCAATGCCACATTCATTCCTCTGTATTTATCAACCGGAATTCCTTTTTTCTTTTTTTCTTTTAATTCTGCGGAAAGATCAAGCAGATATGTGATCTCTTCCGGTGTGAAATCTTTCAGTGTCAGGAAATTTCTGCCTTTTAAATCCATTGTTTTGTACCTCGCTTTTATTCTTTGACTTTTATCTTATGTCTTTTGTCTACTTTTCTTCTTTTTTATCGTCTGCGCCAATCTCTGTAACAGATTTTACCAGACCTGCAATGCTCTGGATCTCTGACGGGATGATGATCTTTGTTGCTTTTCCATCAGCAGCTTTTGCAAATGCTTCCAGACTTTTCATGGTAAGAACAGCCTCATCGGCTCCTGCTTCTTTCAGGAAACGAATTCCATCGGCATTTGCCTGCTGTACTTTCATGATGGCTTCTGCCTTACCTTCAGCCTCACGGATCGTGGCTTCTTTCTGTGCTTCTGCTTTCAGGATAGCCGCCTGCTTCTCAGCTTCGGCGTCCAGAATTGCAGACTCTTTGTGACCTTCTGCCACAAGAATTGTAGACTTCTTCTCACCTTCGGCACGTAAGATGGCTTCACGGCGTTCACGTTCTGCCTTCATCTGCTTCTCCATTGCATCCTGGATAGCTGCCGGCGGAATGATGTTCTTAAGTTCTACACGATTTACCTTGATTCCCCAAGGGTCTGTCGCCACATCAAGAGACGCTCTCATCTTCGTATTGATCGTCTCTCTGGATGTCAGTGTCTGATCTAATTCCAGATCTCCGATGATGTTACGAAGTGTGGTAGCTGTCAGGTTCTCAATCGCCATGATCGGATTTGCCACACCATAACAGAACATCTTCGGATCTGTGATCTGATAAAATACAACGGTGTCAATTCTCATTGTTACGTTATCTTTTGTGATAACCGGCTGTGGTGCAAAATCTACTACCTGCTCTTTCAGATCCACTCTTCTTGCCACGCGGTCAAGGATCGGGATCTTAAAATGAAGTCCGGTTCCCCAAGTTGCCTGGTATGCACCCAGTCTTTCAATTACAAGTGCCTGCGCCTGTCTGACTACCTTCACACAGGAAATCACCACGCAGATAATGATTACTAATAAAATTAATCCTAAAATCATACTTTACTCCTCTCTGGTCCTCACGATCAGCTTCACGCCCTGGATACCATTTACTACAACGACTGTGTTCTTCGGGATTGTTCCGTCCGGCTCATCCGTCTTCGCCGACCAGATCTGGCCCCGGATCTCTACCTGCCCTTTGGCCTTTATCGTATCGATGTCTTCTGTCACCAGTGCCTGCTGGCCGATCAGGCTTTCTGCATTCGTTTTCTGTCTCTCCTGATTAAAGTACTTCACCGCAAGTGGTCTCGTCAGAAGCAGAAGCAGGAGCGAAACTACGATAAATGTCCCAACCTGAACGCCCAGTCCAAAGCCGACAAGCCCCGCACAGAATGCGATCAGTGCGCCTCCGGCAAACCAGATGGTGGTAAGTCCCATCGTCGCAATTTCAATGATCAGCAGTACAATAAATATCGCCAGCCAATAGATCACTTTCATAAGCCGTCCTCTCTTTTCCGTATATATTATTTCTTGTTCACTATATTACTATACTCTGATAAAGAAAGCAATTTTCTTGTGCAAAATGAGTGGATTGTATCTCATTTTATGTAATATACAGATAAATATTCTGTATAAAAGTGGTTTCAGGAGATTAATCTGCCTTCCTTCTCTGTCTTGCAGCCTCGAACATCAGCACAGAAGAGGCGATTGCGGCATTCAACGACTCTACCTGACCAAGCATCGGGATCTTGATATAGCAGTCTGCCATATCTGCAATCTCTCGTCTCAGTCCATTTCCCTCATTCCCGATCAGGAATGCACACGGATTCGTCAGGTTCTCTTCATCATAGGAATGCTTTCCTTCCAAATGTGCCGCATAGGTCGTAATACCTTTGTCTTTTAAATCCTGGATTCCCTTACCCAGATCTTCCACGTATACAAACGGCATACGGTATACTGATCCCATGGTCGAGCGGATCGTTTTCGGATTGTAGATATCGACGCATTCCCTGTCCATTAGAATTCCTGTTACACCGGCGCCTTCTGCCGTACGCAGAATCGTTCCCAGATTACCCGGATCCTGCAGATGATCTAATACCATGATCAGCGGACACTCTGCTGAAGTCAGTTCGCTGATTTTGTGATTCATCTGCTCCACCACGCACAGGATGCCCTGCGGGGTCTTGGTATCTGACGCATGTGAGAATACGGTATCTGTCAGTTCCTCCACTCTTATTTTCGAATCTTTCAGGACTTCTTTTACGGTATCTTTTTCTTTTTTGTAAAAGGATTCAGATACGTAGACTTCTTTTAACTTGTCGAGCGGCACTTCCCGGAACATGCGGATTCCTTCTACAAGGAAGACGCCCTCTTCGTCTCTTAGTTTTCTCTTCTTTTTTAAATTTACCAGACGTTTGATTCTGGCATTGGATGTGCTTGTGATCATATATGTTGTTCCTCGTTTTTTTATTATTTTATATTATCATACCATATTTGTATAAATTTTAAGTTATATATTTTTAAGTATAAAATATTATTTTATATTATAGTGCAATCTACTTGTTACCGACTCCAACAAAAGGTACGGAAAGGAGATGTTTTTCTGGATTTTATTCTCCCATGTAAAATTGAATAAAAACCCCCGGAAGTCTGGTGGTATGCTACCCTCATATAGGACAATGAAATATAAAAGTCCTATATGGGGGTATTTTCATGTTCAGAAAGAGTAAGATAGAACCAGTAGAAAAAGTAAAAATAGTCGAACGCTACCTTGCAGGAG
>NZ_JAMOYX010000032.1:0-33024 GCF_023669465.1 Dorea sp. MB18-49 | reverse complement strand
TAGCCAAGCCGGGACGGGATAAACGCTGAAGGCATCTAAGCGTGAAGCCCCCCTCAAGATGAGATATCCCTACGTAAGTAGTAAGACCCCTTGAAGACGACGAGGTAGATAGGTCAGAGGTGGAAGTGTGGTAACACATGGAGCTGACTGATACTAATCGGTCGAGGGCATGACCAAGCAAGGTGATAGGTAGGATGAAAGAAAATATTTCTTGTATGCAGTTTTGAAGGTATATGAAAGATAAGAAGCAATCAACGGTATGTTGGTTGTTTTTTTGTTGCGTATTTATTAAGAAGCTTTACCAAGATTTAACATAAGTATAGTCTGTGAAAATGATACGGATCATACATATGGAAAATATGGCTATGATTACGGAAGCAGGAATAACAAATAATGAAAGGGCGCCATAGGAATTGTTATTATCGTTAAAATATGCTAATATTTATATAGAATGCGGTTTGGATCACAGACCAGCAACATATTTATTTTTTTAAGGAGGAATCTAATATTATGATTACCTGGAACAACTTAGATACCCTTACATCATTCAAAGAACTTGAGAACGTAGAACGTGTAGATCTTGTAAAAGCAATGGCAGGAGAAAACGGAGCCGAAAGAGTAAAGAATTACAGCGTTCCGATGGCAGAGGGACTTACTTATAACTATGCTGCAAAGCAGGTTGACGATAAAGTGCTGGCAGCACTTGCTAAATTAGCAGATGAAGCTCAGCTGACAGAAAAATTCGAAGCACTCTATAACGGAGAAGTGATCAATACAGGAGAGAAACGTCTGGTACTTCATCACATGACACGTGGACAGCTTGGAGAAGCGGTAGAGGCTGACGGAGTGGACAAGCGTACATTCTATACAGAACAGCAGGCTAAGATCGCAGATTTTGCAAATAAAGTACATGCAGGAGAGATCACAAACGGAGCCGGTGAGAAATTTACAACGGTTGTACAGATCGGTATCGGTGGAAGTGATCTCGGACCTCGTGCAATGTATCTTGCACTTGAGAACTGGGCTAAGAAGAATGACACATTCAAGATGGAAGCCAAATTCATCAGTAACGTAGACCCTGATGATGCGGCAGCTGTACTTAATTCTATCGATGTTGCACATTCTATCTTCGTACTGGTATCAAAATCAGGAACAACACTTGAGACATTAACCAATGAATCATTTGTAAAAGATGCACTGAAGAATGCGGGACTGGATGCTTCTAAGCACATGATCGCTGTTACAAGTGAGACATCTCCACTGGCTAAGAGTGACGATTATCTTGCAGCATTCTTCATGGATGACTATATCGGAGGACGTTATTCTTCTACATCTGCAGTTGGAGGCGCTGTATTATCTCTGGCATTCGGACCGGAAGTATTTGCACAGTTCCTTGATGGTGCTGCAGCAGAAGATGCACTTTCTAAGAACAAAGATGTATTCAAGAACCCTGCAATGCTGGATGCACTGATTGGTGTATATGAGAGAAATGTATTAGGATATCCAAGTACGGCCGTACTTCCATATTCCCAGGCACTGAGCCGTTTCCCTGCACATTTACAGCAGTTGGATATGGAATCTAACGGTAAATCTGTCAACCGTTTCGGTGAGCCGGTTAACTATCCTACAGGACCGGTCATCTTCGGAGAGCCTGGAACAAACGGACAGCACTCATTCTATCAGTTACTGCATCAGGGAACGGATATCGTGCCGTTACAGTTCGTTGGATACAAGAACAGCCAGATGGAAACAGATGTTGTGATCCAGGACAGCACAAGCCAGCAGAAACTTTGTGCAAATGTAGCTGCCCAGATCGTTGCATTTGCATGTGGTAAATCCGATGAGAACCGTAATAAGAATTTCGAAGGCGGACGTCCATCAAGCATCATTATCGGAGAGCAGGTAAATCCGGGATCTCTCGGTGCACTTCTTGCACACTTTGAGAATAAAGTTATGTTCCAGGGATTTGTATGGAATGTGAACAGCTTTGACCAGGAAGGTGTACAGCTTGGTAAAGTACTTGCAAAACGTGTACTTGCACACGAGACAGAGGGTGCACTGAAGGTGTTCAGTGATCTGTTGAATATCTAATAAATTAAAGAAGCAATCACTTGTTAGTGTGATTCAATAGTGGTATGATAGTGCTGTTAGGCAGAAATATCTGTTTGACAGCACTATTTTTTTGATGAAAGGAAAATAAAGACGTGACCTATAAAGAAGCAAGGGTATATTTGGACGAGATGTCGAAATACGGAAGTGTACTTGGCTTAGATACGATTCGAGGTCTGTTGCGTGAACTTGGGAATCCCCAGGATGATCTGAAGTTCATACATATTGCAGGAACGAATGGAAAAGGATCTGTGCTTGCATACACTTCAATGATATTAAGTAAGGCAGGATACAAAACCGGGCGATATGTTTCACCGACAGTCATTTCTTATCTGGAGAAGATACAGATAGATGGGAAATGGATCTCTGAATCAGAATTTGCAGAGATCATGGAAGAGATAAAAGAAGCAATTGACCGGCTTGTATGTAAAGGAGAACCTGTTCCGACAGTGTTTGAAGTAGAGACGGCGATGGCTTTTTTGTATTTTAAGAAACAAAAATGTGATCTGGTTGTATTGGAAACCGGTCTCGGCGGAGAGACAGATGCGACGAATGTAATTAAGAATACAGTTTGCGCAGTATTTGCAACGATCAGTGTTGATCATCTGGGGGTGATCGGAGATACCCTGGAAGAGATCGCACAGACGAAATCCGGGATCATCAAACCGGGATGTACGGTAGTGTCAGCAAGACAGCAGGAGAATGTCAGATTGATCCTGCGAAAGAAAGCAGAGAGTCTGAACTGTATATACACAGAAGCAGAGCCGGAACAGATGAGTATCGAAAAAGAAGATTATAAAGGACTTACATTTTCATATAAGAAATATACGAATATGCAGAACCACATTGCAGGAGAGTGCCAGAGAGAAAATCTTTCTGTGGCACTGGAAGTAATTGAAAGCCTCAGGAAGCTGGGATATCAGATTGAGGAAGGAGCAGTGAGGGACGGTCTTGATGCAACGAGATGGGCGGGACGTTTTACTTGTCTGTCTGAAGATCCGGTTGTGATCGTAGATGGTGCGCATAATGAAGATGCTGCGAAGAAGCTTAAGACATCCATTGAACGGTATTTTACGGGAGAGGAACTTATCCTGATCATGGGTGTATTTAAAGATAAAGAATATGAGAAGATCGTACAGATTCTGTGTCCGTCAGCAAAGCGGGTGTATACGGTAGATCTGCCGAATAAGGAACGTACACTGCCGGCAGAGAAGCTTGCAGAATGTGTAAGAGACTGTATGACAGAACAGTTGAGCGTGTACGCAGAAAAGAGTATTGGAGATGCTGTTGCAAAAGCGTACACTTATGCAACAGAAGACAGTGGGAAACGCGCGGTGATCGCATGTGGTTCATTGTCATATCTAAGTGAAGTAATCCGGTGTATGGAAAGATGCGTACAGAATCCGCAGAGAAAGGAAAGAATATGATAGATCATGAGAAGATAGAACAGGCAGTGCGGCTGCTTCTGGAAGGAATGGGAGAAGATGTGAACCGGGAAGGACTGATTGATACACCGGACCGGATTGCAAGAATGTATGAAGAGATATATGGAGGTATGGATGAGGATGCAGGAAAACATCTTTCTAAGACATTTACCGTTGACAGTCATGAGATGGTAATAGAGAAAGATATTACATTCTATTCGACATGTGAGCATCACCTCCTGCCATTTTATGGGAAAGCACATATTGCTTATATTCCGGATGGGAAAGTTGTAGGATTAAGCAAACTTGCCCGTACCGTGGAGGTATTCGCAAGAAGACTGCAGCTTCAGGAACAGCTTACCGGACAGATTGCTGATGCTTTGATGGAGCATATGCAGCCGAAAGGGGTTATCGTTATGATCGAAGCAGAGCATATGTGTATGACAATGCGTGGGATCAAGAAGCCGGGAAGCCAGACTGTGACAATTGCAAGACGCGGTGTATTTGAGACAGATCCGGTACTGGAAGAGAGATTTTTCCGGATGCTTGGACGATAAAAAGAAAGAGATACAGATGTAGATGAAAAGAGTAACAGAAAGACAAAAAGGGATGCCCCGTCTGAATGCGGTGGTGAATCATGAAGTGTATCAGACATACTATAAGCGTATCTGTGAATGTGAAACGGATAGGGTATTCTGTTGTCATCAGATGAACCATCTTCTGGATGTGGCAAGAATTGCTTACATTAAGAATCTGGAAGAAGGACTTGGATTCGATAAGGAACTGATCTACGTAGCGGCGGTGCTGCATGATATTGGCAAATCTTTTCAGTACAGACAGCAGATTCCGCATGAGATCGCAGGAGAGAGAATAGCAAGGCGGATATTGGATTCTCTTCCGACTGGTTTTACATTTACGGATGAAGAAAAAGCACTGATCTGTCTGGCAGTCAGGGGACACCGCAGACGGCATGAGCATATGAAGCCGATAGAGGAACTGTTCTATGAAAGTGATAAACGTTCCAGAATGTGTCTTTCCTGCATGGCAGAGAAGAAGTGTAACTGGAATGAAGAAGAGAAAAATATGGAGATAATAATATGATCATAGGTGGAAAGAATTTTGATACAGCAAATCATACATACATTATGGGAATCCTGAATGTGACGCCGGATTCCTTTTCCGATGGAGGAATGTTTAACGGAATGGATGCGGCAATTGCACATGCACACCAGATGGTTGAAGAAGGTGTAGATATCATTGACGTAGGCGGGGAATCTACGCGTCCGGGACATATCCAGATCACGGATGAAGAAGAGATTGCAAGAGTGACGCCAATTATTGAAGTGCTTAAGAAAGAATTTGATGTACCGGTGTCGATCGATACCTACAAAAGCCATGTCGCAGAGGCTGCACTTCAGGCAGGTGCAGATCTTGTCAATGACATCTGGGGATTAAAATATGACAAGAAGATGGCAAGTGTGATCGCAAAGTATCAGGCTGCATGCTGTCTGATGCATAATCGGGAAAAGGCGGAATATCAGGACTTTCTGAAAGATTTCATGGATGATATGAAAGAATGTGTAAGACTTGCAAAAGCAGCAGGCATTGAGGATGACAAGATCATCCTTGACCCTGGTGTCGGATTTGGAAAGACTTATGAGATGAACCTGGAGATTATCGATAAGATGGAGATATTAAATGAACTTGGATATCCGGTATTGCTCGGAACATCACGAAAATCCGTAATCGGACTGACGCTGGATCTTCCGGTGACGCAGCGGGAAGAAGGTACGATGGTTACGACCGTATATGGGGTACAGAAGGGATGTGCATTCGTACGCGTCCATGATGTAGAGAAAAATAAGAGAGCCATTCAGATGACGAAAGCAATCATGCGGGGACACGAAGTATAGAAAGAGTGAGGAATGAGATGAAACCGGACAAGATAAAGATAGAAGATCTGGAAGTATTTGCCAATCATGGTGTGTTTCCGGAGGAAAATGTACTGGGGCAGAAATTTGTGGTGTCTGCGGTTATGTATACGGATACCAGACGGGCAGGACTGACAGATGAACTGACTGCATCTATCCATTATGGAGAAGCAAGTGCATTTATCACAGAGTATTTGAAAAGTCATACGTTTAAGCTTCTGGAGAAGGTTGCGGAAGGACTGGCAGAGGAGATGCTGGTGCGTATAGCAGGTCTGCAGAAGGTGCAGATTGAGATCAAGAAACCGTGGGCACCGGTCGGACTGCCGCTTAAGACGGTCAGTGTAGAGATTGAGCGTGAATGGCATACGGCATATATTGCGCTCGGATCGAATATGGGGGATAGCAGAAGCATTTTGGAAGCCGCGGTACAGGCGCTGGATGAGATGAAGAATACAAAGGTGGAGAAGGTATCGACATTTATCACGACACCTCCGTACGGAGTGACGGATCAGCCGGATTTCTTAAACGGTTGTCTGAAGCTTTCGACATTATTATATCCGGAAGAGTTATTAAAAGAGCTGAACCGAATTGAAAAAGAGGCAGGAAGAGAACGAATCATACATTGGGGACCGAGAACACTGGATCTGGATATTATATTCTATGACGATCTGGTTGCAGAGACGGATGCTTTATGCATTCCACATGTGGAGATGCATAAGAGAGCGTTTGTACTGGAGCCTTTGCATGAGATTGCACCTTATAAACGTCATCCGGTGTATGGGAAGACGGTCAGAGAGATGCTGGAAGACCTCCGGAAATAGAATGACAGAGCATGAACAGGACAGTAAATTTACAAAAAATAAACGACAAGATGGGGAAAACAAGATGGATATTCAGGAGTGGATTATATTTGCAATCGAGCTGATCGGAACAGTAGCATTCTCAGCATCGGGGGCAATGGTTGGAATTGAGTGCAGCATGGATATATTCGGAGTGATCGTGCTTGGCGTGTCAACGGCAGTTGGTGGAGGTATGGTTCGTGATGTTATACTTGGGAAGGTGCCATCGGCACTTCTGCATCCGGTATATGTGATCTATGCCGTACTTGCTGCGGTACTTGTGTTTTGTATTATATATTTCCGCAGGAAATATCTGCAGGAAGGTTTTGGCGAGGTCTATGATAAACTTATGTTAGCAATGGATTCTGTAGGACTCGGAATCTTTTCGGCGATGGGAGTGACAAAAGGCATCAGCTGCGGCTATATTGACAATACATTTCTGCTGGTCTTCCTTGGAACAATGACGGGAGTCGGAGGAGGACTCTTGCGTGATACGATGGCAGGAGTTGCGCCGTATATATTTGTGAAACATATTTATGCATGCGCATCCATTGCGGGGGCGTGGATATGTGTGATCATATACAGAAGTTACGGAGAACTTCCGGCGATGGTGGTGTCATCACTGATCGTTATGCTGATACGTTTTCTTGCGGCTCATTACAGATGGAATCTTCCAAGGATCGGAGAGTAGAAATCCGGGAAGGCAAGGAGTATTTTGCAAGATGAGATGAAAAAATATGCAAAATCATGAAAAATTATACTTGACATTTGAAATGACAGGTTTATAATAAGGACTTGTAAAAAACACATATAGTTCACCGAAATTCGTTGAAGAGAACAATGCCGTATCTATCGTTATTTCACAGAGAGCCTGCGGTTGGTGGAAGCAGGTAATAAGCAGATAAGGATATCCTCTCTAAGAAGCGGGTTGAAAGCAATATCAAAGTAAACCTCGCCGGTATCCCCCGTTACAGGGAGCATGTATGATGGTACGTGAATGAGAGCTGTAGAAAGATTCTACAGAATTAGGGTGGTAACGCGGATAGATTTCGTCCCTTTTCAGAGTATATTCTGGAAAGGGATTTTTTTGGTGGACAGTGATTGCTTAAAGGAGGAGAAGAGTAATGAAAGCATTACAAAAAGTAAGCAAATTTTTATCAGACTACACGTCAATTGTTGTAATCGCAATCGCAGTGGTTACATTTTTCCTTCCGTCTATGATGGGCTGGGTAAATCTGGCACTGTTCACAGACATGGTATCGAACAAGTTCACATGTCAGTCTATTATCATTGGTATTATCATGTTCAGTATGGGACTGACACTTACAACGGAAGATTTTAGGATTCTTGCACAGCGTCCGTTTGACATTTGTGTTGGTGCGGTTGCGCAGTATCTGATCATGCCATTCCTTGCATTTGCGCTTTCAAAGGTATTGAATCTGCCGGATGGAATCGCACTTGGGCTGATTCTTGTAGGCTGCTGTCCGGGAGGTGTATCTTCCAACATCATGTCTTATCTGTGCGGCGGGGATGTAGCCTTTTCCGTAGGAATGACAACAGTATCCACACTGGTCTCACCGGTTATGACACCACTCATGGTATCTTTACTGGCAAGCGGTACACAGATTACGATCAAGGGACTTCCGATGTTCGTATCAATCATTGAGACTGTTATCCTTCCGGTTGGTGTTGGATTTTTATTAAATTATCTGTTGGGAAAGAATAAAACATTCCGGGAACTTCAGAAAGTTATGCCGGGAGTTGCTGTTCTCGGACTTGCATGTGTTGTCGGCGGTGTGGTATCTTCACAGGGAGCCAAGTTCTTCCAGTCAGGTGTTGTGATCTTCGTAGCAGTATTACTGCACAACGGACTTGGATATCTGCTTGGATATGGAGCAGGAAAACTGGTTGGTATGAATACGTCAAAGAAGAGAACCATTTCTATCGAAGTAGGTATGCAGAATGCCGGACTTGCAACGAATCTTGCAACTACAACTGCCCAGTTTGCATCTACACCGGAATCTGCAATTATCTGTGCGGTATCCTGTACATGGCATTCCATCTCAGGAACTCTGTTAGCCGGATTATTTGCAATGCATGACAAACGAAAAGAAAAAGTTGCCGGAAATGCAGAGGCAGCAGCACATTAAGCTGCTCTCGGAATGTGTGAAGCAATAAATTATAGAATAGAAACAAAAAAGAAACAACACGGGATGTGCTGTTTCTTTTTTTTATGTGCGCCAATATGGATAAAGATTATCAACGAAATAAAAAAATAATTTAAATAAAATATTGACTACCGGTCATTTTTGGCTATAATAATAAATGCATAAAGAAAATAAGAGGAGATGGAAAGAATGGTCAAAGTTGGCAAATGGATTGCCCGACACAGAATACTGATGCTGCTTATAGGAGTCTTATTAATTATTCCGTCAGTAATCGGCATCGCAAAGACAAAAGTAAATTATGACCTGCTGAGTTACCTGCCGGATCACCTGGAGACGGTAAAAGGACAGGATATCCTGGTAGATGAATTTGGAATGGGTGCATTCTCCATGGTCGCAGTCGAGAATATGGATATGAAGGATGTACAGAAGCTGGAAAAGGAATTTGAAAAAGTGCCGCACGTCCAGGATGTACTCTGGTATGACGATGTGGCAGATATCAGTCTTCCGACTGAGATGATCCCAAAAGATATCAGAAAAGCGTTTATCAATGGAGATGCCACGATGATGCTGGTATTGTTCGATGATACGACATCATCCGATAATTCCATGGAGGCACTGACACAGCTTCGTAAGATCGCAAATAAGCAGTGCTTTATCAGTGGTATGACGGGTATCGTTACAGATATTAAGAATATCGCAATGAAAGAACTTCCGATCTATGTAGTGATCGCGGCACTGTTAAGCCTGGTCGTACTGGAGATTACATCGGGATCATTTGTAGTTCCGTTTTTATTCCTGCTAAGTATAGGGCTTGCGATTTTATACAACCTGGGAAGTAATATTATACTCGGTGAAACGTCTTATATTACGCAGGCACTGACAGCAGTATTACAGCTTGGCGTAACGATGGATTATTCCATCTTCCTTCTGAATAGTTATGAAGAGAATAAGAAGAGATTCCCTGGCGAGAAAGAAAGAGCCATGGGGCATGCGATTGCCAACACATTCAAATCAGTAGTCGGAAGTTCCGTTACTACCGTAGCCGGATTCATCGCACTGTGTGTTATGACATTTGCACTCGGACGTGACCTTGGTATTGTAATGGCGAAAGGTGTTGTGATCGGCGTTATCTGTTGTGTAACGATCCTGCCGGCACTGATCCTTGTATTTGATAAGCCGATTGAAAAGACAAGACACAAATTACTGTTAAGCAACATGGATCGTCCATCCGCTTTTATCACAAAGTATTATAAAGTATGGATCGTAGCATTTCTTGTATTATTACTTCCTGCAATTTACGGTAATAATCATACAAAGATCTACTACAACATTGCAGATTCACTTCCTGCAACACTGAACAGTAATGTATCGATCAAAAAAGTAAAAGATGACTTTGGTACAAGTAACATGCACATCGTCATGATGGATAAGAACATGAGTGCCAAAGATAAGCAGCAGATGTTCAAGAAGATCGATAAAGTAAAAGGTGTAAAATGGACCATCAGCATGAGTTCACTGATCGGTCCTAGCGTACCGGATTCCATGATCCCAAAGGATGTCCGTAAGATGATGCAGAGTAAGGATTATGAACTGGCATTCGTCAGTACGAAATATGAATCCGCAACAGATCCGGTAAATACACAGATCAAAAAGATAGATAAGATCGTAAAATCCTACGATAAGTCGGGAATGGTCATCGGAGAGGCACCTTTGATGAAAGACCTGCAGGATGTTACAGATGTTGATCTGGTTAATGTAAATATTATCTCGATCGCAGCTATATTTGTAATCATTCTGATCATTTTCAAATCAATCTCACTGCCGGTAATCCTGGTAGCGGTTATTGAATTTGCGATCATGATCAATATGGCAATCCCGTACTATCAGGGAGTCAGCCTTCCGTTCGTGGCAAGTATCGTTATCGGTGCGATCCAGTTAGGAGCAACCGTTGACTATGCAATCCTGATGACGACAAGATATCAGAAAGAACGAAGCCGTGGAAAAGATAAGATGGAAGCAATCAGCATTGCACATAAAACGAGTATGCCGTCCATCATCAGCAGTGGACTTAGCTTCTTTGCTGCAACATTCGGAGTTGCCTGCTATTCTCAGGTTGAAATGATCGGTTCGATTTGTACATTGCTTGCAAGAGGAGCCATTATCAGTATGGTAGTCGTGCTTCTGGTATTGCCGGCAATGTTCATGATATTTGACAAATTAATCTGCAAGACATCCATCGGATTTCTTGGGAAAAAGGCAAAAGCACAGACAAGTGAAGCAAAGTAACCTGTTATTAACAATCCATGATAATTAAGAAAGGAAGCAGGAATTATGAATAAGAACAGAAAAATGAAACGAAAAATTGCAGCATCTGTAGCAGTCGGAATGTCAGTGATGATGGGTGTGACACCAGCTTTCGCAGCAAATGGAACTTCGAACAGCGAGGTATATAAAGAAGAGACGGTATATGTGAATGCTAAAGCAAGCGGCAAGACAGATAAAGTAACGGTATCCAACTGGCTTAAGAATTCAGGAAGTGTATCCGGAGATCTGGAAGACGAGAGTACACTGAGCGATATCAAGAATGTAAAAGGTGATGAAAAATATACGTCAGATGGAGATAAACTGACCTGGGCTACAGACGGTGAGGACATCTATTATCAGGGAACGACAGATAAGAAACTTCCGGTATCTGTTAAATTAAAATATTACCTGGATGGAAAAGAGATGAAACCATCTGAGTTAAAAGGAAAGAGCGGACACCTGAAGATCACAGTGGATTATAAGAATAATGAAAAGAAGAATGTATCTGTAGACGGAAAAGATACAGAAGTATGTACACCATTCGTCATGATGACAGGTATGATACTTCCGAATGAGACATTCAGCAATGTAACGATTGATAACGGCAAGATTATTTCCGATGGAAATAAGAATATCGTGGTCGGATTCGGAATGCCGGGATTAAAAGACAGCCTGAACTTAAGCAGTGAAGAAAGTGACAAAGTTACGATTCCGGAAAGCTTAAGTATTGAAGCAGATGTAAAAGATTTTACAATGTCTTCTACTTATACTGTTGCATTATCTGATCTGTTAGATGATGTGGATATGGACAGTATCGTAAATGTAGATGATCTTCAGAACGCTCTGGATGATCTGGAGGATGCGGCACTTCAGTTAGTAAGTGGTTCCGATACACTTGCAGATGGAGCAGGAACACTTGCAGATGGTGTGAACAGCTATACAGAAGGCGTTGATACATTGAACGCCGGCATCCAGAAATACCTTGGTTCTAACGGAGAGCTGAATGGCAGCGTCACAGAGTATGTGAATGGTGTAAACAAAGTTGTCAAAGGTGTACAGGATTATACAAGTGGTGTGAATACACTTGCAGACGGTGTGAGCAGTTATGTAGACGGCGAGAAGCAGCTGGCAGCCGGAGCTTCACAGCTGACACAGTTAAGTACAGGACTGAAGCAGGTACAAAGCGCTATCTCACAGCTTGAAGCTGCAACAGATGGTAAGGGTGCAACGACAGAAGACCTTCAGGCAGCATCCAAAGCACTGGCGGCAGGAACTGCACAGATGAAAGCAGCACTTGGAACAGAAGAAGTAAAGAGTCTGATGTCTCAGGTAAATTCTATGGTAACAACCGGAAATACGCTGATGAAAGAGACGAAGACATTAAGCGGAACACTTACGGAAGGTATCGAAAAACCACTTACAACAATCGGCCAGACATTACAGAGTATGCAGGAATCCTTGAAAAATATAGATGCAGCTCAGAGAGCATTACAGAATGCATGCAAGAATATCAATGAGGTAGTTGCTTCTGATAATCAGACGATTAAGGCTGCAAAGACAGCAGCGAAGAACAGTTCCGATTCTATTGCAGAATCCATAAAAACACTGGAAGCAAAGTATGCAGGAATCTCAGATAAGAATTCCGAAGAAGCAAAACAATTACAGAGTTCGATCATTGCACTGAAGAGCGCAAAGGCTTCCACAGATTCCGTACAGAATCTCAAAGAGTTAACAGGCATTGATACTACAAAGATGCCGACAATAGATGTAGATTCATTAAAAGCCGGTGCTGCAACGATCATGACAAATGCAGCTACATTGCAGAAATCTTCAGAAGCATTGTCAAAAGCTCTTCCGGAATTGAAAAAACAGTTGAAGAGTATCGAAGATGCAGAAGGTGTTCTTGCACAGGCAGGACAGTTAAGTACACTGACAGGAAGTGTAGATCAGTTAAATGCAGGTATGCAGGGACTGAACAGTGCGATCGGAACACTGCACAGCAATCTGGCAACATTGAATAATGCAACATCCGCTCAGTTCCCGACAGCAATCAAGGGAATCACAGCATTGAATAAAGGATTCGCACAGTTAAGTGGATATAATGATTCCTTAGTAGGAGGTGCAAACAAACTGAGATCTAACAGCCCGACACTGGTAGCCGGTGTGAATACTTTAAAGAGTGGAACCAATCAGCTGGCAAGCGGACTGAACACACTGGGAAGCCAGATGTCTTCCGGATCTGCAATACTTGCAGCCAACAGCGGTGCACTTAGAAGCGGAGCTTCCGAACTTCAGTCAGGTGCAAAAGAGCTTGCAGAAGGCATGGCAAAATTTGACAAAGAAGGAACCAGCAAGTTAAAGAGCACAGTAGAAGATGAACTTGGTGATGTAATCGACAGAATCGATGTGCTGACATCAGAAGATTGCAAATACAATACATTCAGCGGTAAGGATAAAGCAATGGATGGTAATGTAAAATTTGTGATTGAGACGGATGCGATCGAGTAAATAATATGAATATGAAATAAAAAGAATCACAGGTGGAAGAGGATGAAGTAATATGTTCCCTGTTAATTAGACGAGGGGCGTATTACTTCATCCTCTTCCGTTTGTGATTCTTTTTTATTTTTTCAACATTCTCCAGAGAGTGCTTCTGCTTATGCCAAGACGTTTGGCAGTTTTTTCTTTATTCCCATGTTCTTCGGCAAGAACCCATTGTATGATTTGAGAAGACGATAAATTAGTCTTATTATCTTTCCTTGAAATTTCCTCGGTATAGTGCTAAAGTATACTAAAAAGGTATGATTTAGCGAGTGCGTGAAAAAAAATGCACTAAGGAGGAAAATTCATGAATGAATACAGAATAGGAACAAAATGTGTACAGGGCGGATATACTCCGGGAAACGGAGAACCAAGACAGATTCCAATCGTACAGTCAACAACATTCAAATATGCAACCAGTGAAGATATGGGAAAATTATTTGATCTGGAAGCGTCAGGATATTTTTATTCCAGATTGCAGAATCCGACTAATGATATGGTTGCGGCAAAGATTGCAGAGATGGAAGGTGGAACGGCAGCGATGCTGACTTCATCCGGACAGGCAGCCAATTTCTTCGCACTGTTCAATATCTGTGAGTGCGGAGATCACATTGTAGCATCTTCATCCATTTACGGTGGAACATTTAACCTGATCGATGTAACGATGAGAAAGATGGGAATCGATGTAACATTCGTGTCACCGGATGCAACAGAAGAAGAGTTAAATGAAGCATTTAAGCCAAATACAAAAGTAATGTTTGGTGAGACAATTGCCAATCCGGCACTTACCGTACTGGATATCGAATTATTTGCCAAAGTGGCACATGCACATGGTGTGCCGCTTATCGTAGATAACACATTCCCGACACCGGTCAACTGCAGGCCGTTTGAATGGGGAGCAGATATTGTAACTCATTCGACTACAAAATATATGGACGGACACGGAGCTGCACTTGGCGGTGCAATCGTAGACAGCGGAAAGTTTGACTGGATGGCACATGCAGACAAATATCCGGGACTTTGCACACCTGATGAAAGCTATCATGGAATTACATATGCGGAGAAATTCGGCAAAGAAGGTGCATTCATTACCAAATGTACGGCTCAGCTGATGCGTGACTTCGGATCTATGCAGTCACCACAGAATGCATTCATCTTAAACCTTGGTCTGGAATCCCTGCATGTACGTATGCCGAAGCACGTAGAGAACGGACAGGCAGTCGCAGAATTCCTGGAAGCACATCCAAAGGTAGCATATGTGAACTATTCCGGACTTCCTTCTAATAAATATTATGAAAGAGCACAGAAATATCTTCCAAACGGCGGATGTGGAGTGGTATCGTTTGGATTAAAAGGTGGAAGAGAAGCAGCATCTATCTTCATGAAGACATTAAAGCTTGGTGCGATCGAGACGCATGTAGCAGATGCAAGAACCTGTTGTCTGAATCCGGCAACGTCTACACACAGACAGATGACGGATGAACAGTTAAAAGAGGCAGGAGTACCGGCTGAACTGATTCGTATCAGTCTTGGTCTGGAAGATAAAGAGGATCTGATTGCAGATATTTCGAATGCGTTGGATGCAATCTAAGGTAGAATTGAAAGAGTAAGGCAAAATTCCGAAAAAACTTACATAAATATATTGATAATGCCTATAAGTGGATGCGCTTATAGGTATTATCAATTTGAAAATAATTGGATTCAAGTCTATACTATTCAATATAGATAAAATTTATTAATGGGAGGAAAAATATCTATGAAAAAGAAATTGATGTCTGTCCTTCTTGCGGCAGCCATGGTTGCATCAATGGCTGTAGGATGTGGATCAGACAAAAAGGCATCTTCTGACTCTGGGGATACAAAGAAGACAGAGAGCACAGAGAAGAAAACAGAGAGTAACCAGATCTTATTTAACGGATCATCTACATTAGCACCGGTTATTACATCGATTGCGACAGATTTCTTCGACACATATGGAACATGGGATGCATATGATTCATCACTTCCAAAAGAAGACATTGCAATCTATGTATCAGCAGGTGGATCCGGACAGGGAACAAAAGCAGTCATCGATGGAACTTCTACATTTGGTATGGTGGCAAGAAGTGTAAAAGATGAGGAAAAAGAAGCAATTAAAGACGAAAAAGAATATCAGGTAGGTATTGATGCATTAACAATCGCTGTTAATCCTGAAAACCCTGTAACAGGTGTTCTGGATGATCTTTCAACAGAGCAGATCGTTTCATTATTCTCAGGTAAATATGCAACATGGAAGGATCTTGATCCTTCTCTTCCTGATGAAAAGGTTGTAGTGATCACACGTGATATCAATGGTGGGGCACATGAAGTATTCCAGAAGAACATCATGGGTGATACAGAGGTATCCAGCGAAGCAATTCAGGCATCTTCTATGGGAGAACTGGTACAGGATATCATTGATAACAAATATGCAATCGGATATGCATCATTTGGTGTTGCAAATCAGAACGCCGGTAAAGTAGTTACTCTGAAGGTAAATGGTGTAGAGCCGACAAAAGAAAATATCATTGATGGTTCTTACATTATCCAGAGACCACTTTTGATCGTTGGTTCAGGGGATCCGACAGATGTTCAGCAGGCATTCCTGGATGTTATCCTTGGAGAGACAGGACAAAAGACTGTAGAAGATATGGGATTCATTCCAATGAAATAGAAAAATATGAAAAAGGGTGTGTCGTATAGATACATCCTTTTTTTTACCAAAGTATGCAAGAAAGGACTTTGTTATGTACAGAAAAATAGCAAATACATTTTGTAAAGTCTTGATATATATGATTGCTTTTGTGGTAGCGGCACTGATGGGGATTATGCTGATACATATTTTGATGGAAAGTATTCCGGCATTAAGAGAAGTAGGAATCAAAATGTTTCTGCCGTCATCGGAATGGCGTCCGGTAAGTGCGGCCCCGCAGTATGGTCTTCTCCCGGCTGTTACAGGTACTTTGTATGTGTCCGGACTGGCAGTACTGTTTGCGATGATATTGGGAGTGGCATGTGCCTGCTTTCTTACTTTTTTCATGCCAAAGAAACTTGCATCTGTCTGCCTGGCCTTTATAGATTTGGTAGCAGGTATTCCATCGGTAATCTTTGGCTTTATCGGATTAACCGTGCTGGTAAAAGCATTTGTAAAATATCTGAAGATGGCAGCGGGACAGTGTGTACTGGTGGCAGGTATTGTACTGGGAATCATGCTTCTGCCGTATGTTGTATCGACATGTCAGGAATCACTAGTAAATGCAAAACGGACATATGAAAAATCCGGACTGGCACTTGGCTTATCAAGAGAATATGTGTTGATCAAAGTGATACTTCCGGCAATCCGGCCGGGAATTGTAGCAAGTGCGATGATGGCATTCGGACGTGCGCTTGGGGAGACGATGGCAGTAATGATGGTGATCGGTAATTCTGCAATTTTCCCGAAGCTGTTGGGACGCGGGCAGACGCTTCCGGCGCTGACAGCTCTTGAGATGGGAAGCATTGAATACGGAAGTATACATCTGTCGGTGCTTTATGTGGCAAATCTTGTGCTGCTTGTGATACTTGTTGTAGTGACACTGGCAGGGCAGTTGTTGAAGAGGAGGTTTGCAGAACATGAAAAATAAACTGACAAAGTATGTGATACGCATCCTGGCAGGGATCCTTGGAATTCTTACAATTGCAGTGACGTTGTTCTTATTCTTGTATATCTTCTGGAAGGGAAAGAATGTGATGAGTCTTTCGTTTATTCTGGATAAGCCGGCGGGGGTACCGCTTGGAACAGCAGGTGGAATCTATCCGGCACTGATGGGATCTATCTATCTTGGCGCACTTTCGGCACTCATGGGGGGAATCATCGGAATCGGTGTGGCTGTTTATCTTGTGTTTTATACAAGGAAAAGTATATTTTACCATGTAATCAGTGCCTGCATTACAGGACTGTCCGGAATTCCTTCTATTCTGTTCGGACTGGTCGGCTATACGTTGTTGATCTATCAGTTTGGTCTGGGAAGAAGTCTCTTATGTTCAGCTATTTGTGTGGCTGTTATGATCGTGCCGTTTATTGCAATCCGTGCAGAAAAGATACTGAAAGAAAAGGGAACAGAATACATGAAGAATTCACTGGCACTTGGAATGTCCAGAGAATATGCGGTCATACGATTAATTCTTCCGGTCTGTGCAGTGGAATTGCTTGGAACGGTGGCGCTTGGAATGGCATACGGAATGGGAGCGGTTGCACCGATTTTGTATACGGGTGCGGTTATGGTCGCAGATGTTCCGGGAAAACTTACGGATCCATTTATGTCATTGCCGTATCATCTGTATATGCTGGTAAATAATGGATTTTCTCTGGATTATGCATATGGAACGGCGTTCGTACTGATGTTATTCTTACTGCTCATACAGATCATATGTAAATGTATTACTTATATACGAAAGGATTACTGATATGTTAACGATAGAACAGATAAGTTGTGGATTCGGCAGACAGGAGATATTGCATGATATCAGTCTTACGATACCGGAAGGAAAGATTACGGCAATCGTAGGACAATCCGGCTGTGGAAAAACAACATTTTTAAAGACATTAAACCGAATGATAGAAGAGGAGGGCGGCTTTTATAAAGGAAAGATCATTCTTGACGGCGAAGACATTAAAGGACTTTCAACGGAAGTATTAAGAACCAGAATCGGAATGGTATTTCAACAGCCGATCGCATTTCCGTACAGTATAGAGAAGAATCTGTCATACGTCCTGAAATATCATGGAATTAGAGAAGCCGGAGAAATAGAGCGGATCACCAGAGAGTGTCTGCAGAAAGCAAGACTATATGATGAAATAAAAGACCAACTGAAGAAGTCTGCAAAAAAATTATCCGGTGGACAGAAACAGCGTCTTGCCATAGCAAGAAGTTTGTGTGTGAATCCGGAAATTCTGCTGTTAGATGAGCCGTGTTCTGCGCTTGATATGAAGAATACCATTGCGATAGAAGAGACACTTCTGGAATTAAAGGGAAAATATACATTTGTGATCGTAACACATAATCTGGCACAGGCAAAAAGAATTGCAGATCAGATTATCTTTATGGATCAGGGAAGAGTACTGGAAGTGACAGACACAAAGACATTCTTTGAGCATCCGTCATCCGAACCTGCAAGAGAGCAGATACAGTATATGTAAGAGTAAAGGAGAACGTATGAGAATAGAAATTCCCGGATATAAAACGATGGATCTAAAATATCTGATTCTGGATTATAACGGAACTATTGCGAAAGACGGCATAATACCCGAAAGTGTAAAGGAACGGCTGAAAAAGCTAAGTGGAATATATGAGATTTATGTTCTGACAGCAGATACACATGGAACTGCGAGAAAGATATGTGAAGGACTACTGTTAAAGATACAGACATTTCCTGGTAATGCGGCAGCAGAAGAAAAAAGAAAAATCATAGAGCAACTGGGTGGAAAACGGTGTATTGCAGTAGGAAACGGACGGAATGACCTGCCTATGTGCAGGATAGCAGAACTCAGTGTTGGAATTATAGAGGCGGAAGGTGCGTATGGAAGACTGATTGCAAATGTTGATATCTGTACCAGATCGATAGAGGAAGCACTGGATGTGCTTGCAATGCCGAAAAGGATGGTGGCGACACTAAGGGGATAAGTTTATATCCCCTTTTTTTTGACGTTTTTATAGAAATCATGCTAAAATAGAGAAATCTACCATGTGTATGGAATATTTTGAGCCGGCAGGGACAGTAAAAAGACCAAAAACCCCGTCCCCAATGGCTGGAGAGGGAAAATTATGAATAAAAGAGAATCATTTAGCAGCAGATGGGGATTTATCTGTGCCTGTATCGGTTCAGCGGTCGGTATGGGAAATATCTGGATGTTCCCAACAAGAGTATCATTGTATGGAGGCGGTTCATTTCTGATACCATATTTTATATTTGTAATACTGATCGGTTCGACGGGAGTGATCGGGGAGATGAGTTTTGGGCGTGCGGCAAAGGCCGGTCCAATCGATGCATTTGGAATTGCCTGTGAGAAAAAAGGAAAGAGAAAAGTCGGAGAAGCACTGGGGATGATTCCTGTATTCGGATCACTTGCCATGGCGATCGGATATACGGTTGTAATGGGGTGGATCCTAAGATATGCCGTTGGAACATTTACAGGAGCAACACTTTCGCCTGAAAATGTGGATGAATTCGGGGCGGCATTTGGTAAGATGGCGTCAGCATTTGGTAATAATATATGGCAGATACTTGCGCTTGTGTCCTGTATGCTGATTCTGATGTTAGGTGTCGGAAGCGGCATTGAAAAAGCAAATAAGATCATGATGCCGATATTCTTCGCATTGTTCGTGATTCTGGGAATCTATGTCGGATTCCAGCCGGGAGCAAGTGAAGGATACCGTTATATTTTCAGAGTAGATCCAGAGGCATTCAAAGATCCGGCAACGTGGATCTTTGCACTTGGTCAGGCATTCTTTTCTCTGTCTGTAGCAGGAAATGGAACATTGATCTATGGATCTTATCTTTCGGATGAAGAGGACATTCCGGCTTCTGCAGGAAGAGTTGCATTATTTGATACGATTGCAGCAATTCTTGCCGCACTCGTTATCATTCCGGCGATGGCAACAACGGGAGCGCAGTTGGATCAGGGAGGTCCCGGACTATTGTTCATCTTTCTCCCGAATCTGATCAAAGGAATGCCTGGGGGATGGCTGATCGCGATCATCTTCTTTGTCGCAGTATTGCTTGCAGGTATGACTTCGCTGATCAATCTGTACGAGGCTCCGATTGCTACAGTGCAGGAGAAGTTAAAGCTTGGAAGAGTTCCGGCATGTGCACTTACGGGGATCGTGGGAGTGGTCGTGTCACTCCTGATCCAGGGGATTGTATCAGACTGGATGGACGTACTGTCTATCTATATCTGTCCGCTCGGAGCCGGACTTGCGGGAATCATGTTCTTCTGGGTATGTGGCAAGGCATTTGTGGAAAAACAGGTCAATACCGGGAGAGAGAAACCATATGTATCATGGTATCATACGGTATGTAAATATTTTTATGTTCCGGTATGTTTTATTGTGTTAATTCTTGGAATTGTACTTGGAGGAATCGGGTAGAAAAAGCCGAAGGAAGAACAAGAAATGTTCATAAAAGTTTATTGGAAAGAATGAGAGGATAAAGAATGAAAAAAGGAAATGCAATAGCATTACTGCCAATCGGCGTATTTTTGTGTATCTATCTGGGACTTGGAATTTTATTCGAATATGTGATGAAGATTCCGATGGGATTCTATAATGTCCCGATCATTATCGCATTTCTTGCGGCAATTCTGGTGGCGTGTCTGCAGAATCGTAAGGTGAGTTTTGACGAGAAACTGGAAATTATGGCACAGGGACTTGCGGATAAGAATATTATTACAATGCTTCTAATCTTCCTGACAGCGGGGGCATTTGTCGGAGTGGTAGGAAGAAGCAGTGCGGAAAGTGTGGCATATTTCATGTTGTCACTGATCCCGGCAAGATTTTCAGTTGCGGTATTATTTGTGGTAGCCTGTTTTGTGTCGGTTGCCATGGGAACGTCGGTTGGGACAATTACATTGATCACGCCGATCGCAGTGTCCGTATCCAAGGCATCTGGATTTGATATGGCACTTTGTATCGGCTCGGTTATGGGCGGTTCGATGTTTGGTGATAATCTTTCATTTATCTCGGATACAACGATTGCGGCATGCAACGGACAGGGATGCCAGATGAAGGATAAATTTCGGGAGAACTTTGGAATTGCACTTCCGGCAGCGATTGCAACTCTGGTATTGATCCTGGTTCTTTCATTTCAGACGGATATTGCAGGACGGGTAAGTAAGAGTTATAACTTAGTGCAGATTATTCCATATGTACTGGTTCTCATAGGAGGAATTATCGGGATCAATGTATTCGTGGTACTTCTGATCGGGATTGTATCTGGTTCTATTATTATGCTGGCCGGCGGTCACATTGCGGCGACAGATCTGCTTGCCAATATGGGTTCCGGGGCTTCCGGAATGTTCGAGACGAGTATGGTGGCAATCCTGGTAGCAGCGATGTGTGCACTGATCCGTGAATATGGTGGTTTTGATGCATTGCTGGCAGGAATCCACAAAGTATTCAAAGGCCGCAAAGGCGGTCAGTTTGGTATGGGACTTCTGGTCGGAACGATGGATATTGCAACGGCGAATAATACTGTGGCGATCGTAATGGCGAATCCGATCGCAAAGGATATGGCGGAAGAATATGGGATCACACCGAGAAAAGCAGCTTCGATACTGGATACATTTTCATGTGTTTTTCAGGGGATCATTCCTTATGGAGCACAGATGCTGGTTGCGATATCTGCGGCGAGTGAACTGGGATATAATGTGTCAGCATTTCAGATCATGCCGAAGCTTTTTTATCCGTTTTTATTGTTTGTGAGTTCTATGATATTTATCTTTGTGATTCCGGCAAAGAAAGAGAGGTAAATTGTGAAAGAAGAGATCAGACAGAAACTGACAGGTGCAGTCATCGGACTTGCAAGAACCTGTGAGAATAACGAAAAGACAGAGAACACTAACCGGGTATTCTTAGAAGCACTGACGGTGGCCGGAGACTGGTCGGCAAGTATCTTTGATATGAGTGAGATGTTAGAAAAGGTAAGAAATGAAAAATATACAGTCTCACCGGGATGTGTAACATGTGCAGCGCCATGTGGCAATACGGATGACTATGATATGGAGAATCTGTGGAAAGAATCCGAAGAAATCGGAGCATTTAAGAATACAATCCTGATGGTAATCTGCCAGACTGCAGCAAAATTGTATCATGCAGATCAGACAGAAGAATCTGAGACGGTGAAGTTATTATTCCGTGCATTATGTATGATTAGTTTTGAAGGCTGGGATGTTGCAGGGCTTACACCGGTGATGGTGGAACTTGGAAAAGCAGGACGGATATAAAAATAAATAGAATAATATTAGCAAAAAAGACTTTAAAAGGGATTCGGAAAAATCTATTTCAAAGTCTTTTTTTTGTCATCCATTCAAAAGAAGTATTACTTATGAAAGATAAGAAAAATTATCTGATTTAATAGAAGATTAATGATAAGAAATGCGTTATAATAACAATACACTGTATATATCAAGGAGGAACAAAAACATGACAGTACCAGAAAGACTTTCCGCACTTCGTAAGTGTATGGAAGAAAAGAACATTGATGTGTATGTAGTACCGACTGCAGACTTTCATCAGAGCGAATATGTTGGGGAACATTTCAAAGCGAGAAAGTTCATTACAGGGTTCTCTGGATCAGCGGGAACGGCCGTGATCACAAAGACAGAAGCAAGACTCTGGACAGACGGACGTTACTTCATCCAGGCAGCAGCACAGTTGAAGGGGACAACTGTAGAACTTATGAAAATGGGTGAGCCTGGTGTGCCAGAGATGAATGCATATATTGAAGAGGTATTAAAGGAAGGCGAGACACTTGGATTCGACGGAAGAGTCGTATCTGTCGGTGAAGGAGAAGGTTATGCAGCCATCGCTGGGAAGAAGAATGCAAAAGTAAATTATCAGGTAGACTTAATCGATGAGATCTGGGAAGACCGCCCGGTATTATCCGAAGAGCCTGCATTTAATCTGGATGTAAAATATGCCGGAGAAACTGTTGCAAGCAAACTTGCAAGAATCCGTGAAGAGATGAAAGAAGCAGGAACCAATGTGCACGTTGTATCTACGATCGACGACATCTGCTGGACGTTAAATATCCGTGGAAATGATATAGACTTCTTCCCACTGGTATTATCTTATGGAATCATCACAATGGACAGTTTCGAGCTGTATATCGATGAGAAAAAATTAGATGACAAGTTAAAAGCCGAACTTGCAAAAGATGGCGTAAACTTACACCCATACAACGACATTTACGAAGACGTGAAGAAATTTGGCAGTGATGTGGTTGCAATGATCGATCCTGGAAAACTGAATTATGCATTGTTCAACAATATTCCTGAAAATGTTAAGACAGTAGAAAAGAGAAATCCGGCAATTCTCATGAAAGCGATCAAGAACCCGGTTGAGATTGAGAACATCCGCAAGGCACAGATCAAAGACAGTGTTGCGCATGTAAGATTCATGAAATGGCTGAAAGAAAATGTTGGCAAGATGAGGATCACAGAGATGAGCGCATCTGATAAATTGGATGAATTCCGTGCTGAGATGGGCAAATTTATCCGTCCAAGCTTTGAACCAATCTCTTCATTTGGAGAGCATGGTGCGATCGTACACTACACATCTTCACCGGAGACAGATGTAGAGTTAAAAGAAGGACAGTTATTCTTAACGGATACAGGAGCTGGATTCTATGAAGGTTCCACAGATGTAACCAGAACTTACGCACTCGGCGAAGTTCCGCAGATCATGAAAGATCACTTCACATTGGTTGCGATCAGTAACTTACAGCTTGGCAGTGCAAAATTCCTGGAAGGTTCTACCGGTATGATTCTTGACATCCTTGCAAGAAAACCATTCTGGGACAGAGACTTAAACTTCAACCATGGTACAGGACACGGAGTCGGATACCTTCTGAACATCCACGAAGGACCTGCAGGTTTCCGCTGGAAATATCGTAAGGGTGAGACAGAAGTATTACAGGAAGGCATGGTCATCACAGATGAGCCTGGAATCTATATTGAAGGATCTCACGGAATCCGTCTGGAGAACGAACTGTTGACCTGCAAAGGAACATTGAATGAATATGGTCAGTTCATGTACTTCGAAGCAATTACCCTGATTCCAATGGATCTGGATGCGATCAATCCGGATATTATGACACAGGAAGACAAGAAACTGTTGAATGATTATCATGCAAAAGTATACGAAGTGATTGCTCCTTACCTGAACGAGGAAGAGCAGGAGTGGCTGAAGAAATACACAAGAGCTATTTAACCTGTGAGGACGGATTTTTCAGCGTTTTGCTTCTAAATGAGAAATGATATTCATATAATGAATTGACAAAGATGAAAATGCTTAGTAGAATCTAAGTTAGTTGCAACTAACTTAGATTCTACTAAGTAAAGGAGTTCATTATATATGAAGCGGAAATCCAAGAATCAATCCAAGAATAAGACACTTAATTTCCTGCGTTATCTGGGGCCGGGGCTTCTGGTTACAGTAGGATTCATAGATCCGGGAAACTGGGCTTCGAATATTGCGGCGGGATCAGGTTTCGGATATGAGTTATTATGGATGGTGACATTATCTACTGTTATGCTGATCGTACTGCAGCATAATGCGGCACATCTGGGAATTGCAACCGGACTGTGTCTGTCGGAAGCGGCGAGCAGATATATGCCAAGGCTGTTAAAAGACCTGATACTTCTGACTGCAATGCTTGCGGCGGTAGCAACGGCGATGGCAGAGATACTCGGAGGAGCGATTGCGCTGCAGATGTTGTTCCATATACCAATCAGACTGGGGAGTATCCTGATCCTGGTTCTGGTATTATTCTGTGCATTTACGAATGCATATAAGAGAATAGAAAAACTGATCATATTATTCGTGTCGCTGATTGGATTTTCTTTTTTATTCGAAGTTGGAATTGCGAAGATCGACTGGGGAGCAGCTGTGGTCGGATGGGTGAAACCGTCATTCCCGTCGGGAAGCATGCCGGTGATCTTAAGCGTATTAGGGGCGGTGGTGATGCCGCATAATCTGTTTCTGCATTCGGAGATTATTCAGAGCAGACAGTGGAATCTGGAAGACAGTTCGGTGATCGAGCAGCAGTTGAAGTATGAATTTAAAGATACATTATTTTCCATGATCATTGGATGGGCAATCAACAGTGCGATGATCCTGATGGCGGCAGCGACGCTTTATCAGAACGGAAGTGGAAAACAGGTGGATGATCTGACTGTTGCGGGAAAGATGCTGTCGCCTTTGTTGGGGAATGCGGCAACGGTGGTCTTCGCACTGGCACTTTTGCTGGCGGGTATCTCATCCAGTATCACTGCAGGAATGGCCGGTGGAACGATATTTTCCGGAATCTTTAACCAGCCATATGATATTAAGACAAAGGAAACAAAAAGAGGAGTATTGCTGACGATGATTCCGGCGGCGGTGATCATCCTGTTTATCAGACAGCCATTCGAAGGTCTGGTATATTCCCAGATGCTGCTTGCCGTCCAGCTTCCAGTTACAATATTTACACAGATATATCTGACGGCTTCGAAAAAGGTAATGGGAAAATATGTGAACAGCAGACGTTTGAATTTTTTGCTTCTGGTGATTGCTGTGATTGTAACAGGGCTGAATATAGCATTGCTTTTTGTATAGACAGGAAGAACAGAATAAGAAGAAAGAAAAACCGGGCACTGTATAGAAACAGGCTCGGTTTTTTGTATCAATTATTCGGTTACAGCGGAAGCGGCAACGTTTTCTTTCTCAGGAAACATCTTTCTGAAGATCAGACGGATGAATGGTCCGCAGTAGAAGATCTGCCAGAAGAAAGCAACTGGGAAGTTCATGAATGTTGTCTGACACCAGGTAGCAATCACATTATTTCCTGCGTTCTTAAACAGAATCGTTGCAACAAGACTCATGCAAGGACACATGATGCATACGATCATGGAAGAGATTGCAAGAGTGATGAAGATTGGTCTGTCCTGTGGTGTAACGATACGGAAGGCAAGCATATGTGCAAGTTTGTCAACGAAAGCAAATTCCAGAACGAAGGCAACCGGCCACATGATTTTCAGTTCGCCGAAAGCCATCAGGAATACTTCGTTGCTCATTCCTCCCACATTCAGGCAAATATTGTAGCAGATCATGACGTATACCATCAGAAATGACATCATTAATGTAAAAATAACGTTTTGAAATAGATTTTTTGGCATAATTTTTGTTCTCCTTTTTATGTAAATATTTAAAAATGGGTACAAAAAAGACACTTGTGTTGTTCGTTAATCAAGCATACACTTGTGTCGTTTCCAATTAAACCAAAATCATCTTATGTTTTTGTCCGAATATGAATTATACCGAACGAAAAGCTAAAAATCAAGTATTTTTTTACATAACATCCGGAAGTGGATTTATGACACCTCCCATTTCAGTTCTGATCATTCCCGGTGCGGTGTCGACAGCCGTCAATATGGTTGCGGCAATGGTAAAGCGTATCTGTAACGGAATTGAGAAGCCCGGTTATTCTGATTCCATATATCATTCATATGATTGTGACCAGGGAAGCGTTTATAAAAAAAGGGCAATTGATTAAAACTCAATTGCCCTTTTAACGGCCTCAATATCTCCCGTAAACAAGATGCTTTCCATTCCAAGTTCTTTACTTGCAATGACATTTTCCACCGTGTCATCGATAAAGAAGCATTCTCTCGGCAGAAGGTTAAATTCATTGAACAGATGATAATAGATATCGTGCCCCGGTTTTGCCATTTTAAGCGGAGCAGAGAACACGATGCCGTCGAATTCTTTCAGAATCGGATAATCTTCCAGTGCGCGTTCCGCAAAACGGGTGGAGGCATTGGAAAGCAGGTAGATCGGAACCCCGCGGGCTTTTAATTCTTTGATGAATTTCCATGTCTCCGGAAGCGGGTCGACATACTGGAACCAGTTCTCGAAGAAATCACGGGCAGTATCTTTCAGATGGTCCGGAAGGCCTGCAATCGTATCTTCGGCATTCTGGTCATAGTCAATAGTTCCGGCATCTAAAGCTACCCAGTTTTTAAAGATGGCATCAGCAAGAATATCATAATCTTCCGGTGTAGAAGCAAATTTCCCCAGAATATAGTCTCCTTTAAATTTTCCGATTACATTTCCAAAATCAAAAATAATATTCTTGTATTTCATCTTAAGTTCCTCCCTGTATTTTATACTGCCTGTTTTATATTTTTATAAACACTATTATAGCCTTATAGATAGAAGGAATCAATATATGAATGATAAATAACATGTCAATATAAGTATGATTAATAGAAGGATGTCAGGTTTTTGCGAGATTGACAATCATCGGGAAAGTGTATATGATTTTCGGTAGGACTGTAAAAGGAAAGAGAGATTATTATGGAAATCAGTATACTTTTAATGGAACAGATCGCAGAACTGTTTCTTATGATCCTGATGGGATATATTATTGTAAAGACAGGATTGTTAAAGGGAGAAGACAGCAAAGTCATTTCTAAAATTGTATTATATCTAGTTATTCCGTGTGTGATCATCAATGCATTTCAGGTGGATTATACAAGTGAAAAGGTGAAGGAACTTTTGTTGGTATTTGCAGCGTCGGTATTATTACAGGTTATATTACTGGCAGCAGTATGGGGTGCCGGAAAGGTATTGAAACTAAATGAAGTAGAGGCGACATCCATCTATTATTCAAATTCAGGTAATTTGATCGTACCGCTGGTGACTTTTATTCTGGGAAAAGAATGGGTATTATATGGTTGTGTGTTCATGAGTGTCCAACTGGTATTTCTGTGGACACATGGCAAGAATGCGATCAGCCGGGAAGGAAAGTGGGACTGGAAAAAGATTGTCTTTAATGTAAATATGATTTCGGTATTTGCAGGAGTTGTATTATTCTTTACAAAGATCAGACTGCCGGAAATCGTAGATCAGGCATTGAGTTCTGTGGGCAGTATGATCGGTCCGGCGAGTATGATCGTAACGGGAATGCTGATCGCAGAGATGAATCTTAGGAATATATTTGAAAATGTAAAAGTGTATTTTATTTCATTTCTGAGACTGGTCGTGATACCGGTGATATCATTGGCAATTTTAAAAATAAGCGGGCTTGTGAACATACATCCGGATGGAAAAAAATTACTGTTGATCGTATTCCTTGCGGTGATCACACCGTCTGCTTCAACGATCACGCAGATGTGTCAGGTGTATGGAAATGATTCGAAATATGCCAGTGCGATCAATGTTATGACGACATTGTTATCAATCATAACGATGCCGCTTATGGTGCTTCTGTATCAGACGATGATGTAGAGAGGAAACAAAAATGGAAAGCGTGAATTTAAAAGCATTAACAAAGACAGAAATCTTCGCAGGGGCAACGGAAGAAGAAGTATCTTCTATGCTGAATTGCTTAAGTGCGAAGAAGAAGAAATACCAGAAAGATGAGATCATCTTTCATGCGGGGGATATTGTCTCATTGATCGGTGTTATGTTAAAAGGAAATGCCCTGATTGAAAACGATGATATCTGGGGAAACAGAAGTGTCCTGGATTATGTAAAAGAAGGTCAGATTTTCGCAGAGACGTATGCCTGTGCACTGGATGAGAAGCTGATGGTCAATGTAATTGCGATGTCTGACTGCGAAGTGTTATTTCTGGATGTGAGAAAGATCTTAAAAGTGTGTCCGAATGCGTGTGAGTTTCATCAGAATCTGGTGCAGAACTTGCTTGCGATATCGGCGCAGAAGAACCTGAATCTGTCCAGACGCATCTTTCACACTTCATCGAAGACGATCCGTGGCAGACTATTGTCTTATCTGTCTTATCAGGCAATGGAGCGTGAAAAGGAAGAGTTCGATATTCCGTATAACAGGCAGCAGCTTGCAGATTATCTGGGAGTAGACCGGTCGGCAATGTCGAATGAACTGGGGAAAATGCAGAAGGACGGGCTGATCGAAGTGAAGCGGAATCATTTCCGGATATTGGATGTGGATTGATGAAATGGATTAAAAATGGATTAAAAATGGATTGAAAATGATTGAATATAAATGGAATATATGATAGTATATATACTAGGAAATAAGTATTACTTCTAAAAAGGTGTATAACCAGGCTTGTTATAAAGGAGTGTGCGCCATGAATATTCAAGAAATGAAAGAAAAGAAAAAGGAAAAAGGATACACCAATGAACAGATTGCGGAGCTTTCCGGGGTACCACTTGGAACCGTGCAGAAGATTTTTGGAGGTACGACAACTTCACCTCGTTATGATACATTGAAGGCTTTGGAAAAAATTTTTTTGCCGATGGAACGGTATTATGCATCTGTTGTAAAGGATGCAAGTGCAGCATATACAGTGAAGCGACAAGGAGAGTATACGGTAGAAGATTATTACGCTCTTCCAGATGAGCAAAGAGCAGAACTGATTGATGGTGTGCTCTATGATATGGCGTCACCGGAAACATTACATCAGATGGTGGGAGGATATATTTACGCAAGGTTTCTTGAATTTATTTCCAAAAATAAAGGAAATTGCATACCATTAATAGCTCCGTTGGATGTACAGCTTGACTGTGATAATAAGACGATCGTGGAGCCGGATGTGATGATTGTATGTGACCGGGACAAACTATATAAGAATCGGATATATGGTGCGCCGGATTTTATATTAGAAGTATTATCAAAGTCTACGAGAAGAAGAGATATGGTTATAAAGCTTCAGAAATATGCGAATGCAGGAGTAAAAGAATATTGGATGGTAGATATAGAAGGAAGACGTGTATTCGTATATATTTTTGATGAAGAAAATTATCCGGTGATCTATGGCTTTGATTCTAAAGTACCAGTATATATATGGGGTGGACAATGTGAGATTGATTTTTCGGAAGTTTATAATTATATCCGTTTTCTGATTGAAAGCTAACCAAAGGTAAGATACAATGGAGATGCGAAGGAGGGGAGCGGAAGATGGCAAAATTACTTACGGCGGCGACACCGATATCCTATTATCTCGTTGTAGTAAATATTGTTGCATTTATTTTATATGGAACGGATAAAGCGAAAGCAATGCATCATCAGTGGCGGATCAAAGAGGCAGTGTTGATAGGGATTGCGTTTGTCGGCGGTGCATTTGGTGCATTTGCCGGGATGATTGTATTTCATCATAAGACAAGAAAGATGAAATTCCGGATCTTAGTTCCGATCGCTATTATCATCTGGCTGACCTTTGGCGGATTCCTGGCAGGACGTGATGTGGTAGGATTGACGAAGACAGACCGGCCAAAGAATGAATATAACGGCACAGAGATCACACCGTATCATAGCAGTGTGGATAAAGATGGTGACGGTACGGATGATCAGACCGATATTTTGACGAATGCATTGGTTTACGTGAAGAAGCGGCCGGTTTACAAGAGCAGATATTATCAGACCGGTTATCCGGATGACAGATATGGTGTCTGTACAGATGTTGTCGGATATGCGCTTAAGAAAAGCGGATATGATCTGCGGGAACTGGTAGACGAAGATATCAGGAAGAATCCGAAGGATTATGATATCGATGAGCCGGATAAAAATATTGATTTCCGAAGAGTAAAGAACCTGAAAATATATTTTGAACATACAGCGATCAGCCTGACCATGGATGTAAATGACATTGAACAATGGCAGGGCGGCGATATTGTAGTGTTCAAGAATCATATCGGGGTGATTTCTGACAGACGGAATGTGGAAGGTGTACCATATGTGATTCATCATAATGATCCGTATCAGAAGAATTATGAAGAAGATATCCTGCAGGAGAGAACGGATATTGTCGGGCACTTTAGAATATCGTAGTGGCAAAGCACTGTGAAATATTACCGGATTTCACAGTGCTTTTTTTTAGTGTATTTTTCAATATGTCTTTTTATGACAATTCTTTTAATAATAAAGGCCGCTCATCTGGTGTTGTATTCTCAGCAATCACATCACGGACATTCTGCATACGCATATCCAGGTCGGCACTGATCTGTGCGCACGCAAGCATTTCATCCTCCAGATATTTTGCTTTGTCAGCCGGGATATCTTTCTTGTAACGCAGTTTATGTTCCAGACTTGCCCAGAAATCCATCGCAATCGTACGAAGCTGTACTTCTACAGTCATGTTACGTTTTCCGTCCTGTAAAAAGATTGGTACACTGACGATCAGATGAAGACTGCGGTATCCGCCCGGTTTTGGATTCTTGATGTAGTCTTTCTTCTCAAGAAGTGTGATGTCGTCCTGGGAAAGCAGGCAGTCCGCAAGCATATAGATATCATCCGGAAAAGAACAGATGACACGGACACCGGCAATATCATGGATATTTTCTTCAATAGAAGAAAGGGTGAGCGGTATATCCTTTTTACGGATCTTTTTGATCAGGCTTTCCATGGATTTGACACGGGATTTGATATCTTCAATCGGATTGCGGTCATATTCCAGGGAATACTGTTCGTTTAATACTTTGAATTTTGTCTCTACTTCCATGATGGCACATTGATAATAGGACATCTGTTTCTCTATTGGTTTCATATTTTTATTAACAAAATCCAGAAATTCGTCAGACATCAGATTGTTTTTGACGAAGCGTTCTTTGCGTTGTTCTATAAATGTTTCGAGAGGTTTCACGTTGCATTTCTCCTTTCGTTATCCAGAAATATTTTATCATATCCGCGTCTGAAATTCTATCAACAGATAGATTGTTTTATGGGGGAATATGACAATGTAAAGAAATTGTAGTCTGGAAAAGAACAGAACTATACAGCATCTGTAAGTGTTAGGTACTTAAAGAATATGGCAGAGATGAGTGTAAAAAGGTTGTATAAAATTAAGTCCAACAGTCGGATATGTTCACATGTAAAATTTTTCGTGGTAAGATAATTGGCATAGCATAAGATATAAAAACAATAAATGATGAGGAAGTGTATAGTATGAATTCCAGATACAAAGGAATATTTTTTATTACATTATCAGCGTTGTCATTTGCATTCATGAATGCATTTGTAAGGCTGTCCGGTGATCTGCCTTCGGTACAGAAGAGTTTTTTCAGAAATATGGTCGCTTTTTTTATTGCTTTGGTAATGATTTTAAGAAGTAGAGACGGATTTAAGATTGAAAAGGGCAATCTGAAGTATATGATCCTGCGTGCAACATTTGGGACGGTAGGTATCCTGTGTAACTTCTATGCGGTGGATCATCTGGTATTATCAGATGCGTCAATGCTGAATAAGATGTCGCCGTTCTTCGTTATTATATTTTCGTTTTTATTACTGAAAGAAAAGATGACCCCGGCGCAGGGACTTGCGGTTACAGGAGCATTTATCGGAAGTTTGTTCGTAATCAAGCCGACATTTACGAATATGGCACTGGTACCATCCCTGATCGGACTGTGTGGCGGAATCTGTGCAGGTATCGCTTATGCGATGGTGCGTATCCTTGGGCAGAGAGGACAGAAAGGTTCTTCGGTTGTAATCTTCTTCTCGGGATTCTCGTGTGTGGTTACACTGCCATATCTGCTTCTGGATTTCCATCCGATGAGCGGCTTGCAGATCTTAACGCTTCTAGGTGCGGGACTTGCGGCTGCAGGCGGACAGTTCGGAATTACGGCGGCTTATTATCATGCACCTGCGAAAGAGATATCCATTTATGATTATTCGCAGATTATTTTTTCGACGATCCTCGGATTCTTTCTGTTCGGGCAGGTGCCGGATAGGTATAGCGTGTTGGGGTATGTGATCATATGTGCGATGGCACTTTGGATGTTTGTGTATAATAAGAACCGGGAGTGAGTTTCTATTTAGTTCATCATCGTGGCTTACCCCGGTCCATGGGAAAGACTTGGTATTGTGTTTGTTGCTGGATGTCACGATGCAGAAGTTCTAAGGCAGTCCGCCTTCCCTAAGAACGAAAGGGTCTCCGCTCAAAACTCACCCCTACGGGGTTCAAACAGTTCGCTCC